>QILX01000069.1 GCA_003232175.1 Hyphomicrobiales bacterium
TAGTGGCCGCCCCTAACTGTCGCGCCGACATCATATCGGTCGCGTAATTTATGGCCACCGTGCGGGCTGCGGACAAAAGGTTCCGGCATCAGCGCGTTGACATCGCTGTATCGGCCAGGATCAAGATCCGCATCACAGATACCGGCATGATCGTGACTGTAGCGCATGCACCGGAATACCATATTATTAGTGCCAAAGATGGGATGCTGGTAATAAAACGGGCTGATAAACTCCCAGACGATATCACCCTCTTTGGTAACCTCGAACAAACGTCCCTTGGTGCATTCGCATATCAATGTCGTGCCGCCGGGCAGGCGCTGCGCGCCCGAACAGATGAAACTGTTGAAATCGAAGACCGGGTTGTCTTTGTATTCCCAGACGATTTTGTCAGTTTGGGGATCGACTTCTATGACACGCGAATAGTCGATCGTCGTGTAGGCCCGGTGGGCGCCATTGTCGAAAACCAGAATATTGCCGTTCTCAAGTTGCGTTGGATTGTGCTGACCGGCGATCTGCCCGCTGCCCCAGCGCCAAATCAGGTCACCGGTCGCCCGATCAATGATGGCGATGGTATTGGTGCATCTGAAGCTGACCAGTAAATTGCCGCCGGGAAGTTCTGAAATGGCGTTCAGATTGGTCCAGCGGTCGCGTGGATGCAGCGGCCCGATGATATCGACCTCAGGGTCCAGATGATCGAACGTCAACCACTCCCAGACCACCTCCCCGTCGCGCGAAATCTCCTGGATCGCTTCGCCGTAAATTTTGCCGTCGCGTTCGGTTCCAGGCTGGCCACCTTTAATCCTGCAGGCGATTTCGGGCGGAACGGCCCGCCATTTGGCAACCGCCAGATTACCATTTTCAAGTGGTGCAAAACAGTGGCTCAGATATGGGTCGCGATATTCCCAAACCGTGTTCCCGTTCCAGTCAAGCTCAATGATCTGGCCGCCATTGCCGGCAAATTCAGGGATCGCGGGTGGCAGGGTGCGTCCGGCGAACAGGAGATTTCCGTTTGGAAGAAGCTGGCCGTAATTTCCTGGAAGATTCTCAACCGGCCAGCGATGGACAACTTTTCCCCACATGTCGATCAGCCAGACATTGCGGCCATACATCGGGGCGAACAGGGTATACCCCTCAAAGGCCCGGCCCGGCTCGAAATGGGTGAGGCCCCTTGCACGGCGCGGACCGGCGCTCACGACAGAACAATCCCGACGCCGCACCAAAATCGGTGCACCATTCCACCCGGGGAACAACCTGCAGCGTTGCTTGCGTCGGGTTTGGTAGTCAATTTTGGCGCTCCTGAATTTACCCCTGAATGTGTGGGATTGGCCCCATTAAAAATTTTTAACTAAATGGTTGGGTACTTAATTTTTGGCGAATTGTCAAGATACGCCACCGCCTCTGCTACGCCATCGTCATCGTCATCGTCATCGTCATCGTCATCGGTAATTTAAAAAAATCGGACTGGCCCAGGCCATATGTCCGTTTTGCTGTCGCACCCTTAAATAGGTGTAGCTGGGCTGGCCCGGCACCTTGAGCGAAACCTGCCCTTTGCCACGACTTGCCGGCATCGGGACCAGCCGGTGCCATTGATAGGCTTCCTTGGGAAACGGGCCAGTACGCATATTCAACGAACCCGAATGCAGTTCAGCGACCGTCACCTTGGACCGGGCCGGCACCGGCTCGGTCATCGTGACGTTAAATTCGGTATCGCCGCCGCCAGCCACTTGCAACACTACACTTTGATTTGGGTTTAGCCGATAGGCACCACGGCGCGACGTATACGATTTGATCTGCACCGTGTTCTGCGAGACCTGACGCACAACATGGCGCCGGTCTTCGTCAAACGGCCCAGACTGAAGGCAGGGCTGGCAGTCCAGCAGCCGGCCGTTGCCAAGCGAAATTTCAAACGACCAGTCGCAGATGCGATCCAGCGCCAGATCCCCCCAGGGGCCCCACCCCCATTCGAACCGGACATGAAAGGGCTCCGCCACCGAAGCATCAAGCCCGGTTTTGCTTTGCGGATGGGCACGGCCAACCACCTCGCCATCCTGGATGACCTCAACAACATCAAGCGCATCCGGGCACCGGACATCGAACACCGCGTCAACCTCGGCGCCAGCCTCAATGCTTTGTCCCATCACCGCGCCATCAACCGCAAAATCGATCAAAATCCGATCCCCGGTCAGCGCATAGGTCCGGCGCGCATTGATCGCCTCCATGATCGATGCGCGTTCAAGGTCGGCGCTGAGCACCGCCACGATGCCCTCGCCATAGGCGCCGGGAAACCCGTTATGGCTGTCGCTGGAAGCGGTAAATCCGAATTGCAAACCGGCGTCCAGCGCCGCGCGCGCGGTTTGCGAAGTTTGGCGGCCCCCCATTGAGTGGGTGAAAAAAGTCAGCGGCCCGCGGTCATCTTCGGAATTGCCATGTTCGGAAAATATTTCCACCACCGGCGTACAGGCGTGGTCGAACACCTGCCAATTCACACCACGCATGCCCTCAGGGTAGGCAAGATGATGAGGGATCATGAGCGCGCCACGTTCAAGGCAGAATGCCCTCAGCGCACCGATATTGTCCGGGAAGATCAGAGGCTGGTGGTCATCCTTGAACACAACGCACTGGTCGCCAAAATGGCTCGAATGCCACTCAAAACCCAAGAAGGACGCAAATTCGCCATCCACATTGGCAGAAGCGATCAGATCCTGGACATGGCCCCAGCCGTCAGTCAGCCGTTTAAACCCTTCAAGCCAGTGTTGCTCGCGCCCACCTTCCATGGCCTCCATATCGTGCCAGCTGGAGTGACCGGTGAAGGCAAAAAAATCCAGGTGCGAGCGCGCGATATCGATACTGCGCTCCAGTGAGCCAATGCCGTATCCAAGGGCGTTATGGTTGTGTATATCGCCGAAATAGATGTTAAAAGGGCCTGTCGCTGGCATCGCCGGTCTCGTTTCAACTGTTCAGTTATATAGTTGATAATTTTCAACCGTTCGGTTAAATATCAACTGCTGTTATAAACAAAGTCAATAGGCGCAACTCTTACTTTGGAGTTGGTTTAAGTAGATCTGCAAGGGGCGGCATGGAAATTTATCTAGAAGATCAAGACCTTCCGGCTTCGTTTGCCGACGAAGCGGCGCTTGAAGACTTCATGACCCGGCCCACCCGCGCCCTGGTTAAAAGCCTGGCAGCGCTGAGCGGCGACATCATGGTTCTGGGGGTTGGCGGCAAAATGGGCCCCACCCTGGCCCGCCTGGCAAAACGCGCCGCGCCGGACAAGACCGTTTACGGCGTTGCCAGGTTCAGCGAACCGGATTTGCAGGAAAAGCTCAACGGCTACGGTATCCAGACCATTCAGGCCGACCTTCTGGACCGCCAGGCGCTGGCGGATTTGCCCAAGCCGGAGAATGTGGTTTTCATGGCTGGCCGCAAATTCGGCTCAACCGGCTCGGAGTCCCTGACATGGGCCATGAACACCTTCATGCCGGGCCTGGTCGCCGAGGCATTTTGCTCATCTCGCATCGTCACCTTTTCCACCGTTTGCGTCTATCCGTTTGTCGATGTGACATCCGGCGGCGCCCGCGAAGACCTGCCCCCCAACCCTCCTGGTGAATACGCCCAGTCTTGCGTCGGGCGCGAACGCATGTTCCAGCATTTTTCCAAATCCCTGGACACACCTGGCTGCATAATCCGCCTCAGCTACGCCATCGACATGCGATATGGTGTTCTGTTCGATGTCGCCTCAAGCGTATTTGACGGAACCACCATCGATCTTTCCATGGGCCATGCCAATGTCATCTGGCAGGGCGACGCCAACGCTCAGATTCTCATGGCGCTGAACCACTGTTCGGTGCCGGCCTGGCCCCTGAACCTTTCCGGCCGCACCGTCACTTCGATCAGGTGGCTGGCCGAGGAATTCGCCAAGAGGTTAGGCAAACCTGCCAGATTTACCGGCAAACCCGCATCGTCGGCGTGGCTCGCCAACTCTGACAAGGCCGTGAGCCTTTTTGGCGAACCTGTTGTTCCGATGGACAAAATGATCGACTGGTGTGCCGACTGGGTTGCCAAGGGTGGTGTAAATCTTGGCAAACCTACCCATTTTGAAGTCAGAGACGGTGCGTATTGATCGCCCGCCCGTTATCGCGCTCGACAAACGCCACCTGCCCGCCATGGTGGCTCTGTCGGCGGAGGCAGGCTGGAACCAGACCGGGGACGATTGGGAGATGATGCTGGCTGCCGGCAACGCCATCGGCATGACGGCACCGGGCGGACACCTCATCGCCACCGCGATATCACTTCCATTCGGCAAGACATTCGGCTGGATTTCCATGGTTCTGGTAACCGCAAGCTGGCGCAAAAAAGGGCTGGCGACCTACCTGCTTGGCCAGGCCATTGAAGCGCTGGAAGCGCCGGGCCTGGTGCCGGTACTTGATGCGACGCCTGAGGGTGCCCACGTCTACCGTCCTATCGGCTTTGAACCGCATTATTCAGTTCTGCGCTGGGCCCTGGATGATGCCTCGGCAATCGGCGCACAAATGCCATCGGCGGTAAACTCATCGCCACTGAAAAAAGCCGGCATGGCAGGTGTCAAAACCTATGACCGTGACGTCTTCGGCGGCGACCGTGGGTCCATACTTGACGCCATTTTCGCCCGCAGCGACGGCCAGGCCCGGGCCGCGAACCGGGGGCACGGATATTTATTGTCCAGGGACGGGCGAACAGCGCGGCAGATCGGCCCGATCTGCGCCGAAGACCCGGCAGTTGCCATTGACATGCTCGATCAGGCCCTGAAGAGCATGACCGGCGCGGTCTTCGTTGATGCGTGCGACCACCAGAACGCCTTTGCCGATCACCTGGGCGCACTGGGTTTTACGCCGCAACGGCCATTTGTGCGCATGGCAAGGGGCAGGTCAGCACCATTTGGCGACCCCGGCCAGATGTTCGCCCTCGCCGGCCCGGAACTGGGATAGGAGACAAAAAATCATGCAATGGACAGACTGGCCAGGCGAAGTGCTGAAAACCTTGCGCAAAGGCGTTGTCATTCCGGCGTCACCCCTGGCGCTCGATCAAAATCGCCAGTTCGATCCGCGCCGCCAGCGGGCGCTGGCGCGGTACTACATGGATGCCGGCTCCGGCGGTATCGCCATCGGCGTGCACACTACCCAGTTTGAAATCCGCAATGTCGGCCTATACGAGCCGGTCCTTGAAACCGTTGCGGGCGCGATGGCGGCCTGGACCGACAGACCGCTGTTAAAAATTGCCGGCATTATCGGCACAACCAAAGCTGCCATCCGCGAGGCTCACATTTCCCGCAGCCTTGGCTACCACGCCGGTTTGCTCAACCTTGCCGCCTTTCGTGATGCCGGCGAGGATGAAATCATCGCCCACTGCCGTGCCATCGCCAGCGAAATACCGCTGATCGGGTTTTATATGCAGACCGCTGTCGGTGGCGTTTACCTCTCCGCCCGGTTCTGGCATCGCTTCGCCGAGATCGAAAACGTTGTCGCCATCAAGATTGCCCCCTTCAACCGCTACCAGACCCTGGACGTCATTCGCGGCGTTGTCGCCGCCGGCGCCGAAGACCGCATATCCCTTTACACAGGCAATGATGACCACATCGTCGCCGATCTGGTCACGCCCTTTACCGTCTCAAGGCGCGGCGAGATGGTTATGGTGCGGATCGTAGGCGGCCTGCTTGGCCATTGGTCGGTATGGACAAAGGCTGCCGTCGAGCTGCTCGAAAAATGCCACCAGACGGTGGGCCGCGGCCACATAGATGACGACCTTCTGGCGCTGGACTCCCAGGTCACCGATGCCAACGCCGCACTATTTGACGTCGAGAACGATTTCGCCGGCTGCATCGCCGGAGTTCACGAGGTGCTGCGTCATCAGGGGCTGCTGGAGGGCACCTGGTGCCTGAACCCTTCCGAAACCCTAAGCCCGGGCCAGAAGGAAAAACTGGCCCGGGTCTGCGCCGATTATCCCCATTTGATCGATGACCGGTTTGTCGCTGAAAATCTCACCCGCTGGCTGGATACCGGCGGGAGCTGAAAAAAATATACGGTGTCCCATGACCGACGAAACCTATGACGGCATTATCCTTGGCGGCGGGCACAACGCGCTGGTGCTGCAGGCTTATGCCGGCAAAGCGGGGCTGAAGGTTCTCTGCCTTGAGCGGCGGCACATTGCCGGCGGCGGGCTGACCACGGTCGAAGACCCACACCATCGAGGTTTCCTGCACAATACCCACGCCTTTTTTCACCGCGCCATCACCGACATGCCCTGGTACAGGGATCTTGACCTGGAACGCCTCGGTGCCAGCTACCTTGAACCGGAACTCAATGTCGCGCTGCTTCTGAAAGACGACCGGTCGCTGCAATGGTGGACGGATTTCGAGCGCACCCACGCCTCTTTTGCCGCCTTTGATGAAAAGGACGCCGCGACGCTGGCGCGCTGGCACGCCGATTTCCTGCCCATCGTGCAGGATATTCTCGTCCCCGAAGCGATGTCGCCACCCCTGCCACCTGAACAGCGCCGCACCTTGCTGGAGCGCACCGCCGAGGGGCGATTGCTGCTTAAAGTGAGCGAGCTGTCGCCACTTGAATTTGTCACCGGTGAATTTTCAAATCCGACCATCCAGGCCGGCCTGCTGTTTTTCAACGGCCTGCGCGAGGTCGATTTGCGGGTAAAAGGATTTGGCCACCACATCGCCTCGCTTCTGGCCCGGCCCTCAAAGGCGCAGATGACGGTTGGTGGCTCGGCTGCCCTGGCGCGGGCGCTTGAGGCGGCGGTGAAAGAAAGCGGCGGCACTATCCTCACCCACACCGAGCCTGGGAAAATCCTCATCGAAGCGGGCCGGGCGGTTGGGGTCCAAACCACAGATGGCAAAGTGTTCCGGGCCCGCAAGTTCGTAGCTTCAGGGCTGAACCCGCACCAGACCTTTTTAGACCTCCTTGAGCCGGACCACCTACCCCGCGCCTGGCGCTCCAGAGTTGAAGCCTTTCAATACAACCTCATCGCCCCGCTTTTTGCCCTGAACCTCAATCTCCACAACCCTCCCCGTTATACCGCCGCACAAAAGGACCCGGTGCTGGATCAAGCTTTCATGACCATCCTGGGACTGGAGCATTTTGACCAGTACCCAGAAATCGTCCGCCACCACGAAGCCGGAACCATCCCACCAACCGTTATGTGGGGCTGCGCACCAACCCAGTTCGACCCCACGCAGGCGCCGGCGGGCAAGCACACCGCTTTCATGTGGGAAAAACTGCCCTACCGGCTGAAAGGCGACGCCAAAAACTGGGATAGCGCCAAAGACCCCCATGGCTGCGCCATGCTCGATCTGTGGACACGTTTTGCGCCAAACCTTGCAGACGATGTCATCGACTGGTTTACCCGCAGTGCCCTGGATACCGAACGCACTTTTCCCAATATGCGCCAAGGTGATCTTCTGATCGGCGCCTTCACCAATGACCAGATCGGCTTTAACCGCCCCTTCCCCGGTGCTGGCCACTACCGGACTCATATTGACGGTCTGTACCTGTGCGGTTCGGCCTCCCACCCCGGCGGCAACATCACCGGGCTGCCAGGATACAATGCCGCCCAGATTGTCCTCGGCGATCTGGGGGCAACGCCAGATTGGGCGCCGCCGCCGATTGCCGACAAACTCAAATGCCTGCCGCAAGGTTAGGGTTTTTCATGTTTTGCGGACATGGGCCGGTGCCGCCGGAACGTAAATCGCTCTAAAATACCTCATCCAACAGCATCCGGTAATCAGTGGCGGTCGCGGGGGCCGGATTGGTCGCGGTGCAGTGGTCAAGGACTGCCGCCTCAGCAATGCGGGGCAGGACGTCTTGCGGCACGCCCATTTCAGCCAGTGATGCGGGAAGTCCCAGGGACCGGTTCAGCGTCTTTATGACCCGTGCCGGCTCACCGCCCATCAATTTACGCAAAATTTCGAATTTCTCCGGCGCCGCCCCGGCATTGAAATTCAGCACGGCGGGCAGAAAGACGGCATTCAGCATTCCATGATGCAGCACCGGATCGCCAAGCCCGCCAAGTGGATGGGACAATGCGTGCACCGCGCCAAGACCTTTTTGAAACGCCAGCCCGCCCATCAGGCTGGCCATCATCATCTGCCAGCGCGCCTCGCGGTCCGCACCATCATCAACAGCCTTTCCAATAAATTTCAATGCCCGTGCCAGCCCGTCAAGCGCAATGGCGTCCGCCGGCGGATTGATGGCCGGCGACAAATAGGCCTCGATGCAATGAGACATAGCGTCCATGCCGGTCG
>QILX01000217.1 GCA_003232175.1 Hyphomicrobiales bacterium
ATCGAGCACCTCAGTGATCTTGACCTGTTTGCCAAGATCGTGGAACGCCGCAGTCTTACCGAAGCGGGCCGGGAAATGGGCCTTTCTCCGGCTTCGGCCTCAAAACGCCTCACCCGTCTTGAGACTGCGCTTAATGCCCGGTTGATCACCCGCACCACGCGCCATGTCCGCCCAACCGAGGATGGCGAGGCCTTCTATCTGCGCGCCAAGGCGATAATTTCCGAAGTCGAAGCCGCCGAGGTGGCGGTCAGCCGGGCCACGAACGAGCCACGCGGACATTTGCGGGTATCCATGCCGGCCGGCTTTGGCCGCGCCCATGTGGCGCCCCTGCTGGTGGATTTCATCAAGATTTACAGTCAGGTTGAAATCGATATTCATCTCACCGACCGGGTCCAGGACCTGGTTGCCGAAGGGATCGATGTCTCCATTCGGGTGGCCGAACTCAAGGATTCCAGCCTGGTTGCCCGCAAGCTGGCGGATAACCGGAGGGTGATCTGCGCCTCGCCGGCCTATCTGGAGGCCCACGGCAAACCAAAAACCCCCAAAGATCTGACGGACCACCATTGCGTCGTCCTGCATGGACAGGAAACCTGGCGTCTGCAGGGTCCTGAAGGAAACCATACCGTGCGGGTCTCCGGGCCATTGGCGAGCAACAACTCCGATGTTCTCAAAGGCGCGGTATTGGCCGGTATCGGCGTGGCGCTAAAATCCATGTGGGATGTAAAGGACGAACTCCGGTCCGGAGCCCTGGTGCCGGTGCTCGAAGACTATGCCACCAGCCCGGGGGTCGCCATCTATGCGGTCTATCCCAGCGCCCGCCATCTCACCGCCCGGACCCGGGCACTGCTCGATTTTCTCATCGACGCCTTTGGGCCAATCCCGCCATGGGAGCGCGAATAAAGCCTGATTCGAAGGATTAATCCCTGGCCGGGGCCAGGTCACGAAATTAGCGACAAATTTGCAACAAACACGCAAAGAATAAACCGATTGTGGCTGGAATCGCAGTTTCAGCGCCACTTTGCGTCTGGTGTTGCAAGGCTGCACTCGTAGCCGTTTTTCAGCTCCTATAGGTTAATTTCAGTTGGTCAGGTGCCGCCTTGGGCGGGCTGCCTGAATTATTCTGATCAAGAAATGATTGGTGGAGTTGGTTTTTAATGGATGCTCGGACGATTGATAAGTCCCGGTTGCCAAGCCGACATGTGACCGAGGGGCCGGAAAGGGCGCCGCATCGGTCCTACTACTATGCCATGGGTCTTTCCAAACAGCAGATCCACCAGCCCTTTGTTGGGGTTGCATCGTGCTGGAACGAAGCTGCGCCCTGCAACATCGCCCTTATGCGCCAGGCCCAGTTCGTCAAGGCCGGCGTCGCCCACGCCAGCGGCACTCCGCGCGAATTTTGCACCGTCACCGTCACCGATGGCATTGCCATGGGTCATCAAGGGATGAAATCCTCGCTTGTAAGCCGCGAAGTCATCGCCGATTCGGTCGAGGTGACCATGCGCGGACACGGCTATGACGCACTTGTCGGACTTGCCGGCTGCGACAAATCTCTGCCCGGCATGATGATGGCGATGGTTCGCCTGAATGTGCCGTCGGTATTCATCTATGGCGGCTCCATCCTGCCGGGGACTTTCAAGGGCAACCCGGTTACGGTCCAGGATGTTTTCGAAGCCGTCGGGCAGCACTCCGTAGGTAAATTTTCCGATGTCGACCTGGAAGAGCTGGAGCAGGTGGCATGTCCGTCCGTGGGGTCTTGCGGTGCCCAGTTCACCGCCAACACCATGGCCACCGTCTCAGAAGCCATCGGGCTGGCCTTGCCCTATTCCGCCGGCGCCCCGGCACCGTATGAAATTCGCAATCAGTTTTGCATGGCGGCCGGCGAACAGGTGATGGAATTGCTGAGGCGTAATATCCGCCCTCGCGATATCGTCACAATCAAGGCGCTGGAAAATGCCGCGACCGTCGTTGCTGCTTCAGGGGGGTCTACCAATGCGGCCTTGCATCTGCCGGCAATCGCCAATGAATGCGGCATCAAATTTGACCTGTACGACGTAGCGGAAATCTTCAAAAAGACCCCCTATATCGCCGACCTCAAGCCGGGCGGCAGATATGTCGCCAAGGATATGTTCGAAGCCGGCGGCATTCCGCTTTTGATGAAAACCCTGCTCGATGAGGGATTTCTTCATGGGGATTGCATCACCGTCACCGGGCGGACGATTGCTGAAAATCTTGAAAAGGTTAAATGGAACCCCGAGCAGGACGTTGTTCGGCGCGCATCAAAACCAATTACCAAAACCGGCGGTGTTGTCGGCCTTTCCGGCAATCTGGCGCCCGAAGGCGCGATCGTGAAAGTCGCCGGCATGAAAAATCAGGTTTTTTCAGGCCCGGCCCGGTGTTTTGACAGCGAAGAACTTTGTTTCAAAGCCGTTGAGGATCGCAAGTACAAACAGGGCGAGGTTCTGGTGATCCGTTACGAGGGCCCGCGCGGCGGACCTGGCATGCGCGAAATGCTGTCAACCACGGCGCTGCTTTACGGGCAGGGCATGGGCGACAAAGTCGCACTGATTACCGATGGCCGGTTCTCCGGAGCCACCCGAGGCTTCTGCATCGGCCATGTTGGGCCCGAAGCCGCCGTCGGCGGTCCCATCGCTCTGCTCCGCGACGGCGACACAATATCAATAGATGCCACCAAAGGCACAATTTCCGTTGAACTTGACGATGCCGAATTGGCGCGCCGGAAAGAGGCGTGGACGCCGCGCGAAACCGATTATCAAAGCGGCGTTTTGTGGAAATATGCCCAGCAGGTTGGACCGGCGTATGCCGGGGCCGTGACCCATCCTGGTGCCCAAGTTGAGGTGGTTTCATATGCAGATCTTTGATACCAGGACTATCGCGACCCTTGTGGCGGTCGCTGTCATAGGCGCAGGCGCCTCGGTTTTGACCACGCAGCCGGTGTCGTCCGGGGCCAAATCCGGCAACGAGATCGTTGTCGTCGCCGCCGGTGCGGAAATATCTGGCGCCACTTCGCCGGCCCATATTGAATTGGTTGTGCCTGCGGTGGCTTCAGTGATTGAAGTCGTTGAAGAGTTACCTAATTCAAAACGTCCCCACGCCTGGTTCCTCAGTGGGGTTGAAGCCTATAACGCCGGAGATGGCCGGTTGGCCGTCGAGCGCTGGACCAAGGCCGCCGATCGCGGACATCTGGTGGCGCAGTGGAATCTGGCGCGTCTATACCGACGCGGCGATCTCATTGATGCCGATCCGGTAAAAGCGCTGACCTATTTCCGTATTGTCGCCGATCAGCAGGATCCCAACCGGGTACGCGACCAGCGCAGCGCCATCACCGTCGCCGCCTTTGTCGAAATTGCCGACATGTATCGCACCGGCGAGCCTGTGGCGGGCATTGAGCCTGATCCAAAGCGGGCTTTTGGGATGTATAAACTGGCGGCAACGCTCTATGGCAATGCCCGCGCTCAGCACCGGATGGGCACGATGTACCTGACCGGCGAGGGCGTACGGCAACATTTTGGCCGGGCCGTGCGTTGGCTGGCGCTGGCGGCAGGCAAACGCTATGCACCTTCTTTTGCGGCGTTGGGCGACTTTTTCTGGCAAAACCGGGCAACCAGCACCAACAAGGTTCAAGGCCTGATGTGGTTGTCGCTGGCGCGCGACAATACCGAACGCGATGATCTGCGCGCCGTATTCAGCGACAGGTATGAAACGGTAATGACCGAGGCCAATGACGCGGAACGCCAGCAGGCGATCGCGCTGGTGCAAAATTGGAGACAGTCCCACACCAGCGCACAATAGGGCGCATGGCGGCCAGTCCGTCTGGGGGAAGTGGATTTAGAACGTTTTCCGGGCCGCACGCCATCGCCAAGATTTTAGTTGGCGCGTTAAATTTCCAGTTCCGCCCAGACCGGGACATGATCGGACGGCCGCTCCCGCCCCCGCATCATCTTATCGATACCGGCGGTTCGCAGCCGGTTCGCCGCCTGGGGCGAAAGCAGAATATGGTCGATGCGAATGCCATGGTCCTTGGCCCAGGCGCCGCGCTGAAAATCCCAGAATGTATATTGGTGCCCGCGCGGGTTGACCGCCGTGATTGCGTCGGTAAAGCCCAGATTGCCAAGGGCGCGAAACCGGGCGCGGGTTTCCGGGCGGAACAGGGCGTCACCTTCCCAGCCCTGGGCATCGTGAACGTCGTCACGACCGGGGATGGCATTATAATCGCCCAGTAGCGCAAATGGCTCCTCGAGGGCCAGAAGATGAGCGGCTTTTGCTTCCAGGCGCTCCATCCAGGCCAGTTTGTAAGGATATTTGTCGCTATCAACCGGATTGCCATTCGGCAAGTAGATTGACGCCACGCGCAAAGTGCCGCTTTTGGTTGTTACGACCGCTTCAATATAGCGCGCCTGTTCGTCCTCATCATCGCCGGGCAGCCCCGGGGTCACATCTTCCAGCGGCAAGCGGGATAAGATGGCAACGCCGTTGTAACTTTTCTGCCCGTGGGTGGCGACATTGTAGCCGGCATCCTCAAATGCCGCGTTGGGAAAATTCTCATCGATGGTTTTGATTTCCTGCAGGCAGGCGACATCAGGGCGGGTTTCGCCAAGCCAGTCCAGGACGGACTGAAGCCGCGCCTTTATGCCATTTATATTCCAGGTGGCGATTTTCAGAGACATATCTTAATTGCCAGTAGCGAACATGCAGCGGCTTGCCGGAGATACCAGCGGTTTACAGCCACCATGCGCCAATCATATCGAGAACGACGTGCCGCACCCGCAGGACGCGGTGGCATTAGGGTTATTCACAACGAAGGACTGGCCGATCAGATCATCGGTATAATCGATTTCCGAGCCGGTCAGATAGGGCAGGGAAGTCTGGTCGATGACCACCTGAGCGCCGTCCCGGTCGATAATCAGATCACCGTCATCCGCCGAGGTTTCCAGAGAAAAATCGTAACTGAAACCCGAACACCCGCCTCCCAGAACCGATAGGCGCAGAACATTCATTTCGGCCTCGCCGGCAACGATTTTGGCGATTCGCCGCGCCGCGCGGGCACTCAGGCGAACAGGCTGGTCCGCCGGACCGGCGCCAGCATCGCGGTCCGCGGACGTTGAAAGGGCGGTATCAAGAGCGGTATCCATAAATTTATTCCCTATCGCGCGGTTCGTCGTCCACCCCTTGTTCACCACATGGGCTGTATCTGTTAGATAATACTATAACAAGGATTATCAATTCATCTGACGACGTCAATGGTAGCGTCGGAAATAGATTGCCGGTTGGTCAACCCGCTGGTGGGTGACAAACACCCGGACCCAAGGTGCGCACATGGTTGAAAAATTCAGAACTCCTGCGGATGGAACGGCACCTTATGCCGCCAAACCTGAAACGAGCCGGGGGCGGCAGGTCAATGAACCCTTAAGCCCGACCCGGTCGCCCTATCAGCGCGACCGCGACCGCATAATTCATTCCAGCGCCTTTCGTCGTCTTAAGCACAAAACCCAGGTTTTTGTTTTCCACGAAGACGATCACTACCGAACCCGCCTGACCCATTCCTTAGAAGTGGCCCAGATCGCCCGCTCGATCATTCGTGTCCTTGGCGGCAACGAAGACCTGGCCGAGGCTCTGGCGCTGGCCCATGATCTTGGCCACCCGCCTTTTGGCCACGTGGGAGAACGGGTTCTCAGTGCCGCCATGTCCGATCATGAGGGCTTTGACCACAACGCCCAGACCTTACGCATCGTGACATTGCTCGAGCGGCGTTATGCCAATTTCGACGGGTTAAATCTGACCTGGGAAACCCTGGAGGGGCTGGCCAAGCATAATGGCCCGTTGCTGGGGGCGGGCCGGCAAGGTCGTGCCGGCGAGTTCAGCAGCGGTTTCGGACTGCAGGAAAAGGACTTGCCTTTTGCAATTCGCGCCTATCCTCACTACCGGCAGTTGGAACTGGATTCCCAATGCGGGCTGGAGGCCCAGGTCGCGGCGCTGGCCGATGATATTGCTTACAACAACCACGATATCGATGACGGCCTGCGGGCCGGGCTGTTCACCCTCGATCAGCTTTGCGAGGTGCCCCTGGTCGCCGACACGGTGAAGTCGGTTTTTAACGCCTATGGCGGCATCGAGCCGCAGCGGCGGACCCATGAAAGCGTCCGGCGTCTTGTGACCGCCATGGTGGAAGATGCCATCAACGAGACCATGCTGCGTCTGTCCAAACTCGATCCCGATCAGCCTTCTGATATTCGCCGTGCCGAAAAACCCGTCGTGGCGTTTTCCGCCGAGATGGCAAAATCAAATCGCGATATGAAAACCTTTCTGTTTTCCCATATGTACCGAGCGGACCGGGTCAATCAGACCATGAAGGAAGCGGCCAATATCGTGAATATGCTTTTTGGCCGTTATATGAGCGAGCCGACTGCATTGCCGGTGGAGTGGCAGCATGGTAAGTCCGCCTCACAATCCAGCCAGGCCCGGAATATCGCCGATTTCATCGCCGGCATGACGGACCGGTTTGCGATTGGAGAATATGTGCGCCTGTTTGGCGTGCAGCCTGATTTTGGATAAGGCATTTTGCCGGCGCCATTTGTAGAAATGCAATCCGATGATATTCAATTTTTTCAACCACTTTGACGAAATAGTTAAAGTGGAACTTCAAAACTTGACTGACGAAGGGGTCCTGCCGCCAGGGCTCGACCTGTCCGGCGTTACGGTTGAGCCGCCGCGCGATGCCGCCCACGGGGATATTGCCTGCAATGCCGCTATGGTGCTGGCGAAGCGCGCTTCCATGGCGCCGCGCGATATTGCCGCGCCCCTGGCCGAGCGATTGAAGTCCAATGCCGATATTTTCGAAGTTGAGATCGCCGGTCCGGGGTTCTTGAACCTGAAGCTTGAAGCCTCGGTGTGGGCGCGCGTTCTTGCCGCCGTTTTAAACCAGGGCGACAGCTATGGCGCGGTCGATCTTGGTCGGGGCGAGAAGGTCAATGTCGAATTTGTTTCGGCCAATCCAACCGGGCCGATGCATGTGGGCCATTGCCGGGGAGCGGTGGTCGGCGATGCTTTGGCCTCTTTGCTCGCCCGCGCCGGTTATGACGTTACCCGCGAATATTACATCAACGATGCCGGGGCTCAGATCGACGTTCTGGCGCGGTCGGTGTTCTTGCGTTACCGGCAGGCGCTGGGGGAGGAGATCGGCGAAATTCCCGCTGGGCTTTATCCAGGCGACTATCTGGTACCAGTCGGCAAGGCCCTGGCGCAAACCCATGGTGAGGCGCTGTCAGCCATGGACGAGGCCGAGTGGCTGCCGATCGTCCGGCCCGTTGCCATTGACGCCATGATGGCGATCATCCGCACCGATCTTGCCCGGCTTCACATTCGCCATGATGTATTTTTCTCCGAGCGGTCGCTAATGGATCAGGACGGCCAGCCAGGTGGTATATCCAAAGCCATCGAGGTGCTCGAGGCCGCGGACCTGGTTTATGAGGGCCGGCTGCCACCGCCAAAAGGCCAGCTTCCGGAGGATTGGGAAGACCGGGAACAGCTGCTTTTCCGCGCCACTCAATTTGGCGACGATGTTGACCGGCCGTTACGTAAATCCGATGGCGCTCACACTTATTTTGCCGCCGATATCGCTTATCACCTGGACAAATTTCAGCGCGGCTTTGCCAACCAGATCGATGTCTGGGGCGCCGATCATGGCGGGTATGTCAAAAGAATGAAGGCGGCGGTGACGGCTATTACCGGCGGCAAGGGGCAGTTGGATGTCAAAATCTGCCAGCTCGTGCGGCTCTTGCGCGCCGGCGAGCCGGTAAAGATGTCCAAGCGCACCGGCGATTTTGTCACCCTGGCGGAAGTTGTCGAGGAGGTTGGCGCCGACCCGGTCCGTTTTATGATGCTCTACCGCAAGAACGACGCGCCGCTGGATTTTGATTTTGCCAAGGTGACCGAACAAAGCCGCGATAACCCGGTATTTTATGTCCAATACGCCCATGCGCGCATTCATTCGGTCTTCCGTCAGGCCGCCGAAGTCATTGACGGGGTGGCATTTGACATGCCCCAGCTTGCCGGCGCCGAGCTTTCCCGCCTCACCGACAAGGGGGAGATCCAGCTCATACGGCGTCTGGCGCTCTACCCGCGCCTGTTCGAAGGCGCGGCGCGAAATCATGAGGCGCACCGGGTGGCTTTTTACCTTTATGACCTTGCCGCAGACATCCATTCCCTGTGGACCAGAGGCAAAGAGCTGCCACAATTAAGATTTATTCAACCATACGAAATTACCCATGCGCGGTTGGCTCTTTTGCGGGGCGCGGCTCATGTTCTTGGTTCCGGGCTTTCTCTTCTGGGAGTCGCGGCGCCGGAAGAAATGGTATGACAGATATGCGCGCTGATTATGGACAATTGAGCTTGCGCGTGGTTCATTTGCAACGCGGCAAGGCAAGGAACGGCACCTGATGACTATGTATTCCGAAAGCCAAAGCCAATTTTCGCGGCGCCACTATCCGGCGCAACAAGAAGATATATACGCCGAGGATACAGAACGCCTCTACGAGTCCTTCAACGATCTTTATGAAGATTTCGACGATGGACGCTCAAAAACCCCCTTTGTGATTATCGGGGCGCTGCTGGCTTTTGCCATTGTCGGCGGCGGTCTTGCTTTTGCGTACAAAAGCGGATTTCAGAGCCTTTCGGGTGATGGCATTCCGGTTGTGGTTGCCGCTACCGAATCAAACAAAGTCGAACCAAAAGATCCAGGCGGCATGGATATCCCCTTCCAGGGAAGCCTGATCTTCGACCGAATCACCGGCACCGAGGTCGAGCAGGGCGCAACATTGCCGCAGAGCGCGGAGCAGAACGCCGAGCCGTTGACAATTGGCGATCTTGCCGCACAGGTGACCGGCGGCGCGCCCACCCAGCAGATCGCCCTGGCCAATACACCGACCTCAAACGGTGAAACGCTGTTGAGCCCGCCGCCCCTGAACAGCGGCAGCAACAGCCAGGCCGCTTTGCCAAAACCGCTACTGCCCCCGGGCACCGAGGTATCAGCGGTCATGCCGGCACCGGCGGAAGCAGCACCCGGCGCACCGGTGCTTTCGCCGCGCAAAGTTGAAACCTTCACCATAACGCCGGATGGAAAAATCGTATCGCAAGTGGTTGATGTACCATTGGCGCCAGCAGGCAGCGGGGCGGCACCGCTTGGCGGCAACACCGCCCTGGCGGTACCCAACCTGCCAAGTGTTCTGGAGCCGATTAACTCAACGCCGGCGAATGAAATATCAGCGCTCGTCCCCACGCCACCGAATAACGCCGGACAGGCGATAGCGCCGTCATTGCCCGGTGGCGGCACCTCAGCGCTTGTACCCTCGCCCCAGCCCAAACCGCGCCCAACGACACGCGATCTGGCTTCGGTGCAAAATCCCACCCAGACAGCGCGCAGCGAGCCGGGCCTTGCGGGCAAATTCGCCGTTCAGGTCGCCTCAAACCAGCGCCAGGCGGATTCCCTGGCTATCTTCGCCGACCTCAAACGCCGCTATCCCGATCTGGTGGGTGATTTCCGCCCGCTGATTCAGCGCGCGGATCTTGGCGCGCGCGGCATATTTTTCCGTCTGCGCATCGGGCCATTGGCCTCCAAGGCCGACGCCAACCGATTGTGTGGCTCGCTGCGGAATGCCGGGCTACCTGGGTGTATCGTCCGCTCGCTGTAAAACCCAGGAAATCTGGAAATGCGCGCCTTTATCTGCGGGGTCTCCGGCCCGGAGCTTGAGGCTGGCGAACGCCGTTTTCTGCGCGACCGGCAGCCCTGGGGCGTAATTCTTTTTGCCCGCAATATCGTAACCCCTGAACAGGTTATCGCTCTGGTTGGCGATATTCGCGCCGCCCTGGGCCGGGATGACACCCCAATTCTCATTGACCAGGAAGGCGGAAGGGTTCAGCGCCTGCGACCGCCCCACTGGCGCGACTATCCCCCGGCCATCGATTTTGCCGGGATATTCAACCAATCTCCTGTCGACGGCATTCGCGCCGTGGCGCTGCAATCACGGCTGATCGCCAGTGAACTCAATGACCTTGGTATTACCATCGCCTGCCTGCCGGTTCTGGATGTGGCCACCCCCCAGACTCATGCGGTGATTACCAGCAGAACTTATGGCGGCGATCCGGGCGCAGTTGCCAGTCTGGGCCTGGCGTCGGCGGGAGGAATTTTGGCGGGCGGCTGCCTGCCGGTCATAAAACATATCCCCGGACACGGGCGCGGGTGCACCGACAGCCACAAGGAACTACCCAGGGTCGATAACCCCTTGGCGGAGCTGGTGGTTTCCGATTTTGCCCCATTCACGGCCCTGGCCCATCTGCCGATCGCCATGACCGCCCATGTTTTGTACACAAGTCTCGACAAGAAAAAACCGGCAACACTTTCAAGGCGTATAATCAGCGAAGTGATTCGGGGGTCAATCGGGTTTGACGGGCTGCTGCTGAGCGACGACCTTTCGATGA
>QILX01000224.1 GCA_003232175.1 Hyphomicrobiales bacterium
CCAGATCGTCAAAAAGCGGCTCGACAAAGGCATATGTCAGTCCGGGGTCGAACTGATCCAGCAGCGCATCGTAAGGGTTCAGCCCCTTGGCCTGGGCCAGGCAGGCGGCGCTTTGACGTATGAGGCCCAGCAGCGTATCCAACTGCGCCGCAACAGCAGAAAAATCCGCCGCAGCCCGCGCCGCCCGCCAGGCCATTTCCGTTGCCGCCCTGGCTTCCTCGATAGCGCCGACAAGATCGGCGGGGACGGCGGTGGCGGCAAGATGGGCGCGGGCCATCTCGTCGCGATTGGCCGCCTGCCAGCCATCAAGCGCCTGATCTTGCGCCTCGGCCAGAAGGCCCGCGACCTCCGGATCGGTAAGCATTTCATGGGCGATTACACTGAGGCTGGCCAGCTGCCGGCCGCGAACCACGGCCCCGCCATCAGGCATCTGCGTCGCCTGATCCCAGCTCAGCACCGCCAGCGCGCCCTCGATATCAGCAAGACGGCGAAATCGCGCCTCCAGGTCTTCATAAGCGTTGGTACTCACGATTTACCCTTAACCCGGCCCAGCCGGCCCGCCGCATGGTGGAAGGCGAAGTAGAACGCCACCAGCACAATTGCAAGCCCATACCAGGTCAGCGCGTAGCCAAAATGATTGTTGCGAAATTCCAGCCGCGTTTCGCCCCCTTGGGGCAGGCCGCCCGGAGCACTGTCCGCGGCGTCGAGAAAAAATGGCGCGGCATCGGTAACTTTCCGCCAGGCAGCCATGGCGGCCACATCCCGGGCAAACCAGACATTGCCGCCGAGATCCGGTTCGGGCACAAAACGCGCCCGCAAGACCGTCCGGCGAAGCAGGCCGGTAATTTCCACCGGGCCCGGACCAGCGCCGGCGGGCCGTGTCGCCAGGTCCTTGGCATCTTCTGGCACAAAGCCGCGATTGATCAGAACCGTGCCGCCACCTTCCAGCGCCAGCGGCGTAAGCACCCAGTATCCAGGGCCGTTCTTTTTCCCCTTTGGCGAGGACAGCACGGTAAAGGCATGAACCTCCCCCTCGTGGTCAAAAGTGCCCCGAACCCGGAACGAGCGATATTCATTGCCAACAATGTCCATGTCCGCCCAGTTCGACATGGGCGGCAGGGGCGACGCCGGTGCCGTCACCCGGGCTTCAATACGTGCGTTCAGGTCATCCTTCCACACCATGCGCTGCACCTGCCACGTGCCCAGCCAGAGCAGAATCGCCAGAGCGATCAGGGATGCAATTGTCAGCAAGGGCAGCGGGCGAAACATCATCAGTCGCCGTTTGCGAGGCGGCCCTCACGGGCATTGGTGCGGAACTGGCTGGCAAGGAAAACACCCTTGAGCGGGCGCAAAGTCCCTAAGGACAGAATGAGGATAAGTGGCAACCAGAGCACCGCATGGACCCAATAGGGCGGCGAATAGGCGACATCGACCACTAGCGCCGAGCCCATGACAATGAAGCCGACGACTAAAATGATGAAGACCGCCGGCCCGTCGCCGGAATCAAATTCGCTATAATCCAGTTCACAGACCGAGCAGCCTCTGGCAACGGTCAGATAGCCGTCGAAAAAGCGTCCCTGGCCACAGCGCGGGCAGCGCCCGAGCACCCCGGTGTGGAGCGGGGACAGGGGTGGGTACTGGGGCTTACTGGTCATTTTGACTTTGCCTGTCTTGGGTCGGACCGGTCATAGAATCCGCCATACGCGACCGCCCCGGATCGCAAGGCCGCCTCCGAGCCCTTTCGGGTATTGGGTTCGCGCCGTACCCGGTCAGCCGGCACCCCAAACATATATGGCCGCAAAGAGGAACAGCCAGACCACATCGACAAAGTGCCAGTACCAGGCGGCGGCTTCAAAGCCAAAATGCTGCTCGGGTTTGAAATGTCCGGCATAAACGCGGAACAGGCAAACGGTAAGGAAAATGGTGCCGATCAGAACATGAAAGCCGTGAAAGCCCGTCGCCATGTAAAAGGTGGAGCCGTAGATATGATCGGCGAAGGAGAATTCGGCATACATGTATTCATAGGCTTGGACAAATGTGAACAACGCGCCAAGTGCGATGGTGAGTATGAGGCCCCATTTGAGCCCGTCCCGGTCACCGTTCACCAGGGCATGATGAGCCCAGGTGACCGTGGTGCCCGAGGTCAGCAGGATGAGGGTGTTCAACAATGGCAGGTGCCACGGATCGAAGGTGGCGATCCCTTCGGGCGGCCACTGGCCGCCGGTAAGCGCGGCGCGGGTTTCCTGAATAGCCTCGCCGGGGAACAGGGCGACATCAAAATAAGCCCAGAACCAGGCGACAAAAAACATCACTTCCGAGGCGATGAACATGATCATGCCGTAGCGCATATGAATTTGCACCACGCGGGTATGATCACCCTTATGCTCGGCCTCGATGATCACATCGCGCCACCATGCCACCATGGTGTAGGTGATACCAATCAGGCCGAGTATCATCACCACCGGTCCCTGGTCGTGAAACCACATGACAGCGCCAATGGCGGTCACAAAGGCAGACACCGCGCCGACAGCCGGCCACGGGCTCGGTTCAACCAGATGATAATCGTGATGTTTGGCGTGGGCGTCTGCCATGTTCCCCGGCTCCTATTGCGGCGGTGCGAAGTCTCGCAAAACCCGCCTATCCCTTAATTCAACTCGGCCGCCGGATTTTCCGGCACTGCCATGGCGAGGTCCTCTTCTTCTCCCTTCCGCTTCAGCGGAAAGAACGTATAGGACAAAGTTATGGTTTTTAAGTCATCAAGCTCAGGATCATCGGCAATGGCCGGATCGATAAAAAAACTGACCGGCATCTGGACGGATTCTCCAGCCGCAAGGGTCTGCTCGGTAAAGCAGAAACATTGCACCTTGCTGAAATAGACCCCTGCCTCCAGCGGCGTCACATTAAACGTCGAGGTCCCGGTCGTGGTAACGTCGGAGATATTTGTGGCGCTGTAATAGGCAAGTTTATTTTCACCGACCTTCAATTTGACTTCGATCTCGCCGGGTTTGAAGTCCCATTTAAGACCGTTGACATTGGCATCGAAGCGGACCTTGATTTCGCGGTCCAGGATCACATCGGACGCCACATCCGCTGTTTGCGTCGTACCGCCAAAACCGGTGATCTGACAGAACAGCCGGTATAACGGTACCGCAGCATAGGCCAGCCCGGCCATGCCGACAACGATACTGACGCAAATCACCGGCACCATCAGTCCACGGCCCATTCCCATGCCGGGCAGGCGGCGGGCCGAAGTGTTTTGTGCGGAGTTTTCGATCATGTGAACCTCAAAATGCCCGGTTGGCAATATTGCCGCCGATCTTGACCACTGTGACGGCGTAAAATAACACCACCAGCCCGGCGAGGATCAGCGCAATGGCAATGGACCGGGTGCGGCGCGTTTGCATTTGCGCAGGGCTCAGCCGAACCCCTTCATCCTCGTTCATCAGCCCGCTCCAAAAAGGCCCGCAATCGCCGGCGCGGTCTGTTCGACCAAAAGCGCAGCGAAAAGGGCAAAAAGGTAGAAAATGGAATAGCGGAAGAAAGCCCTGGCGACCCGGTTGGCCTCCGGTCCGGTCCGGATGCGATAGACCTTGCCGGCGCCATACAAAAATCCAGCCCCGGCAATAGCGGCCACGATACTGTAGAATAGCCCCGCAATTCCCAATACCGCCGGCGCGAACGCCAGGCCGACCAGAAGGACCGAATATATCAAAATCTGCTGCCGCGTTTTGTCACCGCCGGCAACCACCGGCAGCATCGGTACACCGGCCCGCTCATAATCGTCGGTCCGGTAAAGAGCCAGGGCCCAAAAATGCGGCGGTGTCCACATGAAAATGATCGCAAACAGGGCCACCGACCCAAGATCAACTCCGCCCGTTGCCGCCGCCCAGCCGATCATTGGCGGAAATGCCCCCGCAGCACCGCCAATAACAATATTCTGCGGCGTGCGGCGCTTCAGCCAGATCGTGTAGATGAACACATAATAGCCGATTGTCAGCCCCAGCAAAATCGAAGCCGGCCAGTTGACCAGAACCCCCATGATCAGCACCGAGCCCACCGCCATGGTGGCACCAAAGCCAAGAGCTTCCCCCCGGGTTACTCGCCCGCGCGGCACCGGGCGCGACGCTGTCCGCTGCATGATGGCGTCGATATCGGCGTCATACCACATATTCAGAGCGCCCGCGGCCCCGGCGCCAACGGCGATACACAAAAGGGCGGCAAACGCGGTCACCGGATGAATTGGCATCGGCGCGACCACCATGCCAACCAGTCCGGTAAATATTACCAGCGACATCACCCGTGGTTTCATCAGCGCAAAATAATCGCTGACATCCGCCGCCGAAATCGCCGGCGGGCCGGCGCTCATCTGGTGCCCGGCCGGCGCGGCGTCGGGCTGTCCCATTTCCAAATCCGTCTGCATTGACATTTAGGCTTTTAAACTCGCTGAACCTCGAGAGAGAAACGGGGCGGCCAGGACCGCCCCGAGATGATCATTTTATCCGCGGCAACACTTCGAACTGATGGAAAGGCGGCGGCGAGGACAATGTCCACTCCAGTGTTGTCGCGCTGGGACCCCAGGGGTTGTCCGGTGCCTTGACCTTTTTCCTGAAAGCGTGGTGGACACCATAAAGGAAGATAATAACCCCAAGGGCCGAGATATACGACCCTATTGAGGACACATAGTTCCAACCCGCATAGGCATCAGGATAGTCAACATAGCGGCGCGGCATTCCGGCAAGGCCGAGGAAATGCTGCGGCATGAAGACTAAATTGACACCAATAAATGTCATCCAGAAATGCAGTTTACCGATGAATTCCGAATACATGTAGCCCGACATTTTCGGGAACCAGTAGTACCAGGCGGCAAAGATGCCAAAAGTGGCGCCGAGCGACATGGTGTAGTGGAAATGGGCCACCACATAATAAGTGTCGTGCAAGGAGCGGTCGACGCCGGCATTGGCCAGCACCACCCCGGTGACCCCGCCAATGGTGAAGAGGAAAATAAATCCAATCGCCCACAGCATCGGGGTTTTAAAGAACAGCGATCCTCCCCACATGGTGGCGATCCAGGAGAAGATTTTTACCCCCGTCGGCACGGCGATGACCAGGGTCGCGAGCATGAAATAGCGCTGGGTATTCAAACTCAAACCCACCGTATACATATGATGGGCCCAGACAATGAACCCGACCAGACCGATGGCCACCATGGCAAACACCATGGGAAGATAGCCAAAAATCGGTTTGCGCGAAAACGTCGAGACAATCTGGCTGATGACCCCGAAGCCCGGCAGGATGAGGACGTAGACCTCAGGGTGACCGAAGAACCAGAACAGATGCTGGAAGAGGATCGGATCACCGCCGCCGGCAGGATCAAAAAACGTCGTGCCAAAATTTCGGTCGGTCAGCAGCATGGTGATGGCCCCGGCCAGAACCGGCAGGGATAGCAGCAAAAGAAACGCGGTCACCAGGATCGACCAGGGGAACAGCGGCATCTTCAGCATCGTCATGCCGGGCGCGCGCATATTAAAAATGGTGGTGATGAAATTGATCGCGCCCAGGATCGACGAAGCACCGGCCAGATGCAGGGACAATATCGCCAGATCCATGGCCGGTCCCGGCTGCCCACTGGTCGAGAGCGGCGGGTAAACGGTCCAGCCACCGCCAACCCCATTGGCCCCCGGCGGTCCTTCGACAAACATTGAAAGCACTAGCAACAGCAGCGCCGGCGGCAGTAGCCAGAACGAGATATTGTTCATTCTTGGAAACGCCATGTCCGGCGCGCCGATCATCAGCGGCACGAACCAGTTGCCAAAGCCGCCGATAAAAGCCGGCATGACCATAAAAAACACCATGATCAGGCCGTGGGCGGTGACAAAAACATTGAACAAGTGTGGATTGCCGAAGATCTGCATGCCTGGTGCCTGCAGCTCCATGCGCATAGCAACCGATAGAAACCCGCCAATGACCCCCGCCACGATGGCGAAAATCAAATACATGGTGCCGATGTCCTTGTGGTTCGTTGAGTAGACCCAACGTTTCCAACCGGTGGGAGTGTCGGCATGTGCGGTGGCACTGTAAGCCATGGTATTTTCGTCCTTTTTGTGCAATCCGACTTTATTCAGTGGTCAAGGCCAGGCGGCGGAGCGTGGTATTTTTTGGCACCGCGGAAAATTCCTGCTTGGCTTTTACCTGCCACGCTTCCCATTCCTGGGGCGAAACAACGTCAACAGCGATCGGCATGAATGCGTGCCGGACGCCACACAGCTCCGAACACTGACCGTAATAGGTGCCGGTTTTTTCGGCCCGGAACCAGGCTTCGTTCAGGCGCCCCGGAACCGTATCGATTTTCACCCCGAACGCCGGGATGGCCCAGGCATGAATGACATCGGACGCCGTAAGGATAAGGCGGACCGTGGTGTTCACCGGTACCACGACGCGGTTATCGACCTCGAGCAGCCGGTGCTGGCCGGGTTGCAACTCGTCGTCTTCCAGCATGATTGAATCGAAGGAAATACCATCCAGGTCGGGGTATTCATAACTCCAGTACCATTGATGACCGACAACCTTGATGGTCAGGCCGGCTTCGGGGATGGTTCGTTGCTCCGTCAGAACCTTGAAGGACGGCACCGCGATAACGCCAAGAATAATGATCGGAACAATCGTCCATACCAATTCTATCGTGGTGTTGTGCGTGGTTTTCGAAGGTACCGGATTGGCGCGTTCATTGTAGCGCACGATCACCCAGATCAGCAGCGCCAGAACAAACAAAGTGATCGCGGTGATGATCGGCATCAGAATATCGTCGTGGAGCCAGACAATATCTGTCATATTTGGCGTAACGCTCTTCTGGAAGCCGAGCTGCCAAGGTACGGACAGGCCTTCGACGCTCTCCGCCAAAGCCAGGGAAGCCCAGCTGGCCAGTCCTCCACCAATACCGCCAACGGCCGCAATTGTGCCGAAACGTCCCAACGGTCCCATCTTCATTGTCTCTAACGTCCCCCTAGCCAAATCTGGCCCTTGAAATTTCACCTTCGGAATGGTGTCCTAAATCACCTTCGATTCGTCCTGACGCGGCGTCGAGTCGGAAAAGAGAAAATCACACGCTCTCTGAAACCACAAAGAGATGGTCGCCGCAACCTCAAAGCGGCCAAACGCGCCGGAATAGTGATGGAATTTACCGATCAATTGAGGCGGTGGCGAAAAGAATGCCCGGTCATGTATACTGTCCTTGGTGATTTACCTTGGTGTCGCGCAATGATGATAACCGACTTTGGCACGCACTTACGTCTTTGTTCGTCGCGGGCCATATTGTCTAACCCTATGGTCGGCTAAGCGAGTAATGTGTGAGCCGGCGGCGGCAGCCGAATGTGGAAATACCATCGGACTCCCCGTGAAAATTGTCTTGGAGCAGCTGTGACGAACTCGCGAATTATAATAATTGCCTTCGGCATCGTGGCCCTGATCGCCTCTTCGGGAGCGGCCTATCTGGCGATGTCGGTATTTGATGGGAGCGAGCCGGTGTCAATGCCCGCCCAGGCTCAGTCCAATCCTCCCGCGGCCATTGCCGAGCCTGCCACAAGTCCCGCCGAGGCCGAAGCGCCGCTGCAAACCGCCCAGGCCGTTGATCCGCCCAGACCGGGAGGATTTCCCGCAACCCCGGGGGAAGCCGCTAATCAGAGCGGTATCATGAACGGCAAGGGATTTTTGAAAAACCAGCACGGCGACTGGAGCGAACTTTGTCAGGCCGCCTCCGGCCCCGGCGCCGAACGGTGCATCCTGGTGCAGAATATCGAATCCGCCAACCGGCCCGGATTTGGTCTGGCGACCGTAGTCCGCAAAGTGCCGGCCAGTACCGGATCGACGACAATGATGCATATCTATGTGCCCTTGGGGATATATCTGCCCAAGGGCTTGGGTCTTCAGATCGACGAACAGCTGATCGGCAATACACCGTTCTGGTCCTGCATCCCCTTCCAGTGCGAGGCGCGGGTGACCCTGCCGCCGGAACTGATCGAGCAGTTGGGCAAAGGCCAAAGAGCGCTTTATGCGGTCTACGAAAATCCGACAAAGGGCACCGTCCTGCCGATATC
>QILX01000081.1 GCA_003232175.1 Hyphomicrobiales bacterium
CGGATTATGACGCCAATGCGTTTTGATCGGATTTTATTACCTTTGCCCCGCTTGCGGATTTGCTCGCCGATTTGGCTCGTAGCAACCGCATCGCATTTGCCACCACCAGAAGCGATGCGCCAAGATCGGCGGCGATAGCGGCCAGGAGCGAGGCAAAACCGGCGAAGGTGAGGACAACAAAGATCGCTTTCACGCCAAGCGAGAACACGATGTTCTGCCGGATGATGGCCAGGGTCCGCTTGGAGTGGCTGATGAGCCAGGGCAGTTTTTCAAGATCGTCGGTCATCAGCGCGATGTCGGCGGTTTCGATGGCGGCGTCGGAGCCCATGGCGCCCATGGCGATGCCGAAACTGGCCCGCGCCATGGCTGGCGCATCGTTGACGCCGTCGCCGACCATGGCCACCATGCCATATTCCTCTACCAGCGCCTCGACCGCCGCGACTTTGTCCTCAGGAAGCAATTCGGCCCGGACTTCGGTGATGCCGACCTGGGCCGCGATCACCTTGCCGGTAGCGGTGTTGTCGCCGGTCAGCATGATCAGATGTTCGATGCCACTTGCCCGCAAAGCCGCGATCATCGCGGGCGCCGCGGGGCGAATGGTGTCGGCGAGGGCGATCAGCCCGCAGATGTGAGTTGCGTTGCCAACCACGACAACGGTGCGGCCTTCGCTTTCCAGCGCTTGGGTTTGTGACGTGATGTCCTCGGTTTCCTGGCCGCGCTCAGCCAGGTAGCGGTGGGACCCCAGCCAGTATTCCTCCCCGTCAATATTCCCGATCACGCCCCTGCCTGGCAATGTTTTCACATCGCTGGCCGCCGAGACTTCGATTCCCGACCCCTTGGCGCGCTCCAGGATCGCCAGGGCCAGGGGGTGGGCGCTGCGCGCCTCAAGAGCGCCGGCGCGTTGCAGCAATTCAGCTTCGGAATGGCCGTTCATGACATGGGACACTGCCGGCTCGCCGCGGGTCAGGGTTCCGGTCTTATCAAATGCGATGGCTTTGAGGTGTGCGGGCTGCTCGATATAAATGCCGCCCTTGATCAGGACCCCCTGACGCGCCGAGGCCGCAAGGGCTGAAACGATGCTGACCGGGGTTGAGATCACCAGGGCGCACGGACAGGCGATGACCAGAAGCACCAGCGCCCGATAGAACCAGTCGTCCCAGGCGCCGCCAAAGACCAGCGGCGGCACAACGAATATTGCAATGGCCAGCACAATGACCATGGGGGTGTAGATACGGGCGAATTTCTCCACCCATTGCTCGGCCTCGGCGCGCCGCCCTTGCGCCTCTTCGATCATGGAGATGATGCGCGCCAGGGTCGAATCCTCCGACCCTTTGGTGCTTTCGATCTCAATGGCGCCTTCACCGTTAATCGTGCCGGCGTAAACTTCCGCGCCGGTCTGCGCCTGGTTGACGGCGCTGGAGCCTTCCAGAATGACACCATCAAGGGGAATACGTTGTCCCGGCATGACGATAAACCGCGAGCCCACGACGACACTTTCCGCCGCGACTTCGTTTTCCTCGCCGGTATCAAGTTTCAGGCGCACCGTTGGCGGCGCCAGATCAAGCAGCTGGGCGATGGCTCTGCGGGCCCGGCCAACACTCCAGCTTTCCAGCAGTAAGGACAGGGCAAACAGGAAACTTATGGCGGCAGCTTCAAACAACTCGCCGATCCCGACAGCGCCAGTCACAGCGATAACCATCAAAAGGTTCATGTCGGGGCGCAGAGATTTGGCCGAAAACCAGGCCTTTACGACGACATAACGGGCGCCCAGAGCGATGGCGAGACCATAGGCGACGGTCTCGGGCATCGGCATGGCCGCACCGCCATGGCCGCCGAAAAGCCGCAACGCCTCGGAAAAACTGCCCGTTACCCAGCCGTGATAGGCAAGGGCCACGAACAGGGAAAGGCCGCTGAACGTGAGCGCGCCGTTCGGCTTCGCGCCGGCTGGCTTCATCGTTCTTGACCCACTCGACAGCGGACATGCCGGTCTTGCCCACCGCTTTACGGACCGCCTCGCTCGAAATTTCACTGGCGCTCTCCAGGATCATCATGCGCCCGTTCAGAACATCAAAGGCAAGCTGATCCTCGCCACCAACCAGGGGGCCGACCTGGCGCCGCAGGATGGCAACTTCCTCGGCGCAATCAAGCCCCTGCACCGTGAAGGCAAAACGAAACGGGCTGGATGAGGCCTTTTTTGCCGCCGCGATATCACCAGGGGACAGAACACCGCCACTGGCACAACATGAATCATCGGCGTCTGATACCGGCTTCGCCGGTGTGTCGCAACATCCCGACTTGTGGTGATTGTGAGTTGATGTCATGAGAGTGCCTTTGGTATTTTGTTTTAAAAACAAGCGATTATCTAGCGAAAAAACGCCTGAAACCACATGGATATCGCTTGATATCCAATATCAACTCTGACATACCTAATATCTACAGTAACTGTAGGAGCAAGAGGTAATATGACCGATCGCAAAGATTTCACCATTGGCTGGCTGGCGCGCCGAACGGGCTGCAAAGTGCAGACGATCCGGTATTACGAGCAGATCGGGCTGATGCCGGAACCGCCGCGCTCGGATGGCAACCGAAGGCTTTATGGTGCTGAATTTGCCGACCGGTTGAATTTCATCAGGCACAGCCGGGACCTTGGTTTTTCCCTCGGCGCCATTCGCGAACTTCTCAGCCTGGCTGAAAACCCCGATCAGTCATGTGCGGCGGCCGACAAACTTGCCCGTACCCATCTGCAGGATGTGAACAGCCGCATAGCGCGACTGTCGGCGCTGAAAACCGAACTTGAACGCATGTCTCAGCAGTGTTCAGGGGGGAAAATTTCCGAATGCCTGGTCATTGAAGTGCTGGCGGACCACTCCAAATGCGTGTCCGACGAACATCAAACCGCCTGAGGGCGGTTTTTAGAGCAATTCCGTTTTCAACGGAATCACTCAAGTTTTATTCGCTCACGGCTATTTCGGTGCTGCGCACCGAGCCTTGCACGGGCGCGGCGCATACGCCGGGCAGCGCTTGCTGCCTTGCGCGCTTCCGTCAAATACGGATACTCTAAGTATCTGAAATCGACTGTTGGCGCTTTGGCTTACGGCTTAGCCGCGCACCCAGTTCGCGCCATACCGCCAGCCAGTTGCCGATGATCCTGGTCAGGTCCGCCTGAACGCCCACCAGGGCCGGCACCAGCAACAGGACCAGGGCGGTGGTAATGCCAAGGCCAAAGACGATGGTTATGGCCATCGGCAGAAGGAACTGGGCCTGCAGGCTCTTTTCGAACAAGAGCGGCGTCAGCCCGCCAATGGTGGTCAGCGAAGTGAGCAGCACCGCCCGCAGCCGGTCACACGCCGCCCCGACCGCCGCAGCCTCAAGATCATCGCCTTCGCCTAGGCGCTGCTCAAGCTGGCTAACGAGGATGATCGAGTTATTGACCAGAATGCCTGCAAGGCCCAGCAGGCCGAATATGCTCAAAATGGTGAGGGGAAAGCCCAAGAGGTAATGTCCGGCCATGGCGCCGACAAACCCGAACGGAATGATGGCCATGACGACAATCGGGCGGACATAACTGCCAAAGACCCAAGCCAGGATAATGTAGATCAAGACCAGGGCGATGATGGCGCCGAACCTCATATCGGCAAAGGATTCCGCCCGCTCCTTCGCCCGCCCGGCAAGGTCGAAGTCGAGGCCGTATTTATTAGCGATTTCGCGTAAAGGTCCGGCCTCAAGGGCGGCAAGAACTTCGGCGCTGCTGGTGAGTTCGGTGTTGACATCGGCGGTTACCGCCACCGAGCCCTTGCCGTCGCGGCGGCGGATTTCGGCGTAACCCCTGGCCTCGCGCAGCTGAACGATTTCGGTCAACGGGACTTCCCGGCCCGCGGCGCTGCGGACATGCAGGCTGTTCAGGGTCTCAAGTCCACCGCGATTTCGCGGATTGAGAACTCTGATAGTGATTTCTTCATCGCCACGAGCGAACCTTTTGGCGATCGCGCCGGACAAAGCCGAGCGCACGGCGTTGCCGACGCTTTGCGCGGTAAAGCCAAGCGCCGCGCCACGGGGGGTGACGGAGAGGATGATCTCATCCTTGCCGTAGGGCAGATTGTCGGCGATGGCCGATACGCCGGGATAGCCGGTCAGCACCTCGCGCAATTCCAAAGCGGCGGCTTTCAAGGTTTGCGGCGTGCCGCCCTCCAGCCGCACATCAATATCGCGCCCCGGAGGCCCGGCGCGCTGGGCGGAGACCACAATCTGCTCCAGCCCGGGAATTTTAGGCACCGCCTGGCGCCAGGCCCTGATAATCGCCTTTGTGCGGATGGTGCGATCCTCACCAGCGGTCAACTCGACATTGATGCGCGCGACATTGTCGCCACGGCTTCTGCCGGAGCGGCCGATCAGGGTGAATGACGAAAACACCAGTTTTTCCGCCACCCCGCCGGTTACCGGCGCCAGCTCGGTCTCAACATCATCCAGGGCGATGCGAATATCGCCCATGGCATCGATAATTTCCTCGCGCGGCGTGCCGGCGGCAAAGGTCGCCGACGCGAAGATATTCTCAGGTTCGGGAGATGGAAAAAACTGAAACCCGACCCGGCCGCCGGCGAGGAAGCCAAAAGCAATTATCAGGGAGGCCACGGAAATTGAAATTGTCGTATACCGCCACCGGTAGGCGAGGGAAAACAAACGCCTGAAGGCGCCATCGCGAAGTTTTTCAAATCCGGCGTCAAACCCACGGCGAAACCAGTTGGGTTTATTTGCCTCTTGGGAAAACCGCGCGCCCATGCCGTGGCGCAAATGGCCGGGCAGCACCAGAAAACACTCCACCACCGAGGCGGCCAAAACCGTGATGACAACCATTGGCAGGGCAACGAGGATGTCGCCGATGCGTCCCGACATCATCAGGATGGGCAAAAATGCCGCCTGGGTGGTCAGTGTCGCCGCCATGACCGGGGTCAGCATGCGCTTTGCGGCGCGCTCGGCGGCAACCCCGGGACTTTCACCCATCGCCATGCGCGTGGCGGCATTTTCGCCCACAACAATGGCGTCGTCGACGATGATGCCCAAGGTGAGGATCAGGGCGAACAGCGATACCATGTTGATCGACTGGCCGGTCGCCCACATCAGGGCCAAGGTGGCAAACATCGCCACCGGAATGCCTAAGGCGACCCAGAAGGCGATACGGGCATTGAGGAATACAAACAAGACAATCAGCACCAGCACCAGACCGCCCAGCCCGTTGTTGACCAAAAGGGCGATCCGGTCATTCAACCGGGCGGCGCGAACGTCATATGTCGAGACTTCCAGGGTCGGGGGCAGGGTGGGCAGAACCGCGGTCAGGTAGTCCTCCAGAATACGCGCGGTCTTCAGTGTATCAGCGGTGGCGGTGCGCTGAATGCTAAGCTCGATGGCCCGGTTGCCGTTTTGCAGGCCATCGGTGGCGTCGCGATCAAAATTCACCGATATCTCGGCAAATTCCTTCAGCAAAACCCGCTCGCCGGTGGATTTGGCCATGATCTCGACCGACCCCAGGGCCGCGACAGTTTCCCTGGTCCCCAAGGCGCGCACCTGCCGGTCGTTGGCGCCTTCCAGCTTGCCCGCCGGCCGGTCGCTGGTGGCAGCCGCGATGCGGCGGGCGACACCTTCCAATGTCAGATCAAGGCGGCGCAATTCCCGGTCGGTGATCTCCACCCACATCTCCTCGGAGCGGGCGCCGTTCAGGGTCACTTTTTCAATACCGGCTTCCAGCAGGCCATCGCGCAAAGTCTTGGCATATGATTGGAGCGTCGCTTCGGAAAACGGACCGGAAATTGCCAGCCGGGCAACACCTTCATAGTAGGTAATCCGCGTGACGACGGGGCGTTCGGCGTCCAGGGGCAAGGTGGTGACGGCGGCAACGGCGGATTCGACGTCCGACAGCGCTTTTTGCATATCGGCCTTGGAATCAAATTCAAGATTGATCGAGGCGACGCCTTCGCGGGCCGTCGACGTCAGCTCCTCCAGGCCGTCGAGAAAACGCAAATCAGGTTCGAGGGTCTTGAGAATATTTTCCTCGACATCCTGGGCGCTGGCACCCGACCACACCACCGTCACGATGACATTGGGGATATCGAAGGAGGGGAAGAACTGAGTGTTGAGGCGATTGAGCGAGAAAAGGCCCAGGATCACCAGGATCGCGGTCAGTAGATTGGCGGCAACCGGATGGCGCACAAAAAGTCCGATCAACCCCGGCGATGATGTGGTCGAGCTGTCAGGTTCGGCCATGATCAGCGCACCTCCACCTTGACGCCGTCGCCGGCCTGGCTCAGCCGGGTGGTCATCACCGCGTCGCCGACCTTGAAATCACCGGTGACAAAGAGGTCGCTGCCATTGCCGCCCACAACCGTTACGTCACGCACCGACAACCGGCCATCGGTGACCACATAGACTGTGTTGCCGCCATAAAGCGCGGTTTCGGGAAGGCGAACGGAGTTGGAATATTCCCGGTCGGGCAAGGAGATCTCGACAAAGGCACCGGGACGGAAAACCGCGTCGGCCCCGGCATCGTTGAGCCGGGCAAAAACCTCGACCCCGCCGGTGTCGGCGGAAATCACGGCACCGACCCTTTCGATTTTGCCGGAGCGTTCAATGACCACGCCGCCGCCCTGCCACCGCACCGTCACGGGGCTGTTCAACACCGGATTGTCGGATTGGGAGATGCGGGCGAATTCGGCGTCGGCGATGGAGAACCGGACCTCGAGGCCAGCGACATCGTTCAACTCCGCCACCGTGTCGTTGCGGGTCAGGTAGCGGCCCATCTGGGCGGTGACGTTGCTTATGTAAGCGTCAAAAGGCGCTGTCAGTCTGGTGTCGGCCAGATTGCGGTCGGCCCGGCTCAGAACCAGTTCCAGCCGGGAGATTATCGCCTTTTGCTGGTCCAGACGGGCGCTCTGAATGGCCCAGTTGTTCTGGCGCAATTCGATCGCCTGGCGGCGCTGGCTCACTGCCATGTCGCGGTCTTCGAGCGCCTTGGCCGATACGGTGCGGCGGTCAACCAGGGTCTTGGTGCGCACCAGGTCCTTCAGCGCAATATCGAGTTGCTCGCGGGAACGATCCAGGGCGCTGTCTTCAAGCACCAGACGCGCTTCGATTTCCGCCAGTTTGGCGCGGTTTTCATCGAGCGTCGCCTTGGCCTCGCCGCGCGCCAACTCGTACTCAAACGGATCGATCGCCAGCAAGAGCTGGCCCTGGGACACCCTGCCGCCCTCGCGAAGCCCCTGGCCGACGCTGGCAACCTTGCCGGCAACCAGAGCACGCAAATTCACCTTGCGACCGGCGACAACTTCGCCATATCTGGTCAGAATCGGGCGGTGGGTGGCGTAGACGACCCGCGCAATATTGATAGGCCAGATGCGCTCGACCGCCGGGCGCGTGACAATTGGCGGTTTGGATTCTCTTAATCCAACAAAGCCGAACACGGCCGCGGCAATGAATAGCAAAGGCAAAATCGCCTGAAAAAAAAGCCGGAAAAACGATCGCGACTTCAAGGCAACACCGGCGCGCTCCTGACTGGAAAGTTGCTTCATCGGTTACTCTTAATTCATTTCAGCTGCTTGGATTTATTAACATTTGAGCGATCGACGCACAACAACGAGGGATTGGGGTTATACGGCTCAGCTGAAGTATTCCGTCGGCCGCAGGCCGCGATTATACCGAATGTGGATAGTTTTTGGACCTTGGCCAAGACCTCCCCTAATGCGGGCGGATGCCGAAGGGACGAAATCGTGGACCAGATGACTGCGATCAAGCGATTCACTAACAATAGGTAGCAAAAACTACATAAATTCTACAATTCGGCGAAACCTTCATCAATTTGAAATGACCGCTGTGATTTGTTCTCGATTACGAGGGGCAACTGATTTGGGATCATTTCAGATCCTGAGGATTTTGTAACGCTGGAATTTTCGATGCTCACTTGCATAGGTAATGCTTTGCAAGCGGTATTTATTACGGTGCATCGTTTGGACGATTTAAGGAAAATATCGATGAAAATGAGTATCGGCAAATCTCTTCCTTCCCGCCTCGGTGCCTCGATGAAGGTCGGCACCAAAATTTTTGCACTTGTCGGGCTCTGCCTGGGTCTTCTGACCCTGACCGCAGGCACTGGAATATGGCAGATGAACAAGATTGGCGTTGAAATAGTCGGCATTGCCGAGCGCGATCTGCCCCTTACCAAAAGCCTGACAAAGGTGACGGTTTACCAACTCGAACAGGCAGTTGAATTCGAGCGCGGAATTCGCCTCGGGGAAACAATGAGTGAGCGGCCTGAAATCGTCGCGGATTACGATAAATCGGTCAAAAAATTCGAGGCACTTACCGTCAAGATCGAGAAGGAATTTAAGCTCGCAGAAACAATTTCTGGTGAGGCGAAAGAGGCGGTCGCATCGCTGGAAGAGCGCGAAATATTTGAATCCACGCTGACATCGTTGAAATATCTCGACAAATTGCACATGGACTACGACATGCTGTCACGGCAAGTCTTCAGTCTTATCAAGGCAGGCGACATAAATGAAGCCCGCGCCATAATTCCCAAAATCGAAATGGAACAGGAAGAACTCGTTGTCGGGTTGGAAAAACTTCTTTTCGAGGTGGAAGAATTCACCTTGAAGGCCGCAGTAACCGCAGAGGCTCATGAAAAATTCGCCCTCATACTGATGATTGCCATATCCGTTTTTGCTTTTGTAGTCGGTTTGATTTCCGCCATTGTCCTGATCAAACGGAGCATAACCCGTCCGCTGAATGAAGTTGTCACCGGTATCACCGCACTGACATCAGGCGATCTGTCGCTTGAAGTCAAAGTCTACAATGACGATGAGATCGGGGCGGTTGCCAAGGCTTATGCCGTTTTCCGGGAGAATCTGGTGCGCACCAGGCAACTGGAAAAAGAACAGGAAGAAAAGCGCCTGGCAGAGGAAGAACGCAAGGCGGTCGTGACAAGCGCGACTTCCGAATTTGTCTCCAATATTGGCGAGATCGTCGAAACAGTATCTTCCGCATCGACCGAGCTGCAAAACACGGCACAGTCCATGTCGAGTATTGCCGAGGAAACCAGCAGCCAGGCCAGTGCTGTCGCTGCTGCGTCCGAAGAGGCGTCGAGCAATGTGCAGACGGTTGCGTCGGCAACCGAACAGATGTCCGCTTCAATCTCGGAGATCAACTCTCAGGTTGCAGATGCGTCCCGGGCCGCTAAAACAGCGGTTGAAAATGTCGCGGTGACCGCCGGTCAGATGAACGCCCTGGCGCAAACCGCCGACAAGATCGGTAATGTCGTCTCGATAATATCCGATATTGCTGAACAGACCAACCTTCTGGCCCTGAATGCCACCATCGAATCCGCCCGTGCCGGCGAGGCCGGCAAGGGGTTTGCGGTGGTCGCCAGCGAAGTGAAGGCCCTGGCCAACGAAACCGCCAAGGCAACCGAAAGCATCTCCAAGCATATTTCGGAAATTCAGACCGCGACCGGCGAGGCGGTCGACTCCATCGACGAGGTTGGCAAAACCATTAAGCTGATCGAGGAAACATCCACGGCGATTGCCGCGGCGATGGAGGAGCAGGGCATCGCCACACAAGAGGTGTCGCGCAATGTCCAGGAAGCAGCGTCGGGTACTCAAGATGTCTCGTCGAACATCGCCGGCGTCACCCAGGCCTCCCAGGAGGCAGGGGCTGCCTCAGGACAGGTCACAACCGCGGCCGGCGAGCTGTCGCAACAGTCCGAAAGGCTTAAATTCGAAGTCGACAAATACCTCGACCAGGTCAAAGTTGCCTGAATTCTATCGCGCGCGTGCCGGTCGACGAGCTCAGTTTAGAAAATTTTTGTTCAGGCGGTTACGGCACGTGCCCGTTTCCCCGCCCGGCATTGTTCCGGATAAACGGCACCAGCCCACTCCTATTGGGCAATCAGAGCAGTAAATCTTCGGCGGTGATATCGATATTGCCGAGGAATTCAACCTGAAACCCGATGTCTGTGTTGAAAAGGAAGGTCTTGTCTCCTTCGGTCCGGCTCTGCAGGATGTTGGCTTCGTCACTTCCGTCTTGCGCATATCCGGCCAATCCCAGACTGCGAAGATCAAGGACGTCTTCGCCGGAAACAAAATCGGTGATGATATCTGACTTGGCAGTCGACGAATCGGAGGCTTTGTCGAACACGAAGGTGTCGCGACCGGCGCCACCGGTCAAAATATCCAGGTCATGGCCACCATTTAGAATATCGTCGCCATCACCGCCATCAAGAAAATCCCTGTGAGCCTGGCCGTTCAGGCTATCATTGCCGCTGCCGCCAAAAAGAATATCGGCGCCGTGACCGGCGGAAACGACGTCATTTCCGTCGCCGCCATCGATGATATCGGCTCGGTAGTTTTTGATATTTACCGTGTCGTCGCCGCCCTGCAGGTCGAGGATGAAGCTGCCGCCTTCTTCTCGCTGGGCCCAGCTGACATATGAAGAAATAACATCATCGCCCTCTCCGGTCGGGACAGGCTGGTCACTGAATTGCGCCGAGCCGGGATCGAAGGTTGAAACGTTCTCCAGAACAACCTGGAATTTGCCAAAACCGTCTTCGATAATGGTGTTGCCGTCCTCGTACCGATAGGTCAGTTCGCCAAACGCCGCCTCGCCTGCGGGATCGGCAAATCCGGAATAGCCCATTGCCGAAAAGTCCAATGTGTCTTCGGCAATATCAAAATCCTTGATAACGTCAAATGCACGGACGGTAGAATCCCCGGCATTTTTGAAGACAAAGGTATCCCGGCCGGCGCCGCCAATGAGTGTGTCCCGGCCGTGTCCGCCTTCAATAATATCGTCGCCATCGCCACCATTGATGGTGTCGGCGTTGGCGCCGCCAAAAAGTTTGTCAGCACCATCGATCGGCACCGTCTGTTCCGCTGAGGCTTTCGCTCCCATTGGTACCGGTCGTCAAATTATATGAAATCTCAGGCGGGGTTTCCTCTTCGTCATCAGCCGGTTCCGTATCCGGTTCTGGTGTATCCCCGGGCACCTCTGGAGATGTGTCCTCCTCATCTTCGGCTGGCGGAACCACAACGGGCGTCAATTCATCAACAAATGCCATGCCGGCATTTGCATCCGCAGGATCAATTGCGCCACGCAGGAACGCCACATTATCAATAAGACCGGGGAAGCCCTCGCCCCAGGGGTCGCCCAGATAAAGGCTTTGCGATGGATTGCCGACTTGAACGCCACCCTCCAGGCCGGTCGCGCGGCCGATTTCCTGACCGTCAAGGTAAAGGATCGCATTGCCCG
>QILX01000107.1 GCA_003232175.1 Hyphomicrobiales bacterium
TCAGGGTTTGATTTCCTGCCGATCTATATCGGTCCGATCCTGCTGATGGTGTTCGGCTGGCCGGCGATCCGCCGCATTGCCCAAATCGCCAAATCACTCAACATCACCTCGATCGCCGATTTCCTTAGCGCCCGCTATGGCAAAAGCCAGCGCCTTGCGGCGGTGGTGACCGTCATCGCCGTGATCGGCATCATCCCTTATATCGCCTTGCAGCTGAAGGCAGTTTCTGAATCGGTCACGGTGCTGATCGGACCGGCTGCGGCGGAAACCCTGCCCATTGGCGATATCGCCTTTGTCGTCGCCATGGCCATGGCTGTCTTCACCGTACTGTTCGGCACCAGACATATCGACACGACCGAACATCAAGAAGGGCTGATGCTGGCGATTGCGGCGGAATCCGTTGTCAAGCTCGTGGCGTTTTTGACCGTGGGCGGTTTCATAACCTTCTCCATGCTCGGTGGCTGGGAAGGGCTGTCCAAGGTGTTGGCGGAAAACACCGAAGTGACGGCGCTTTTCACCCGCACCCCCAATGCGCCGCTCTGGCTAACCCAGATCCTGCTCGCCACCAGCGCCGTCATCCTGCTGCCGCGCCAGTTTCATGTCGCGGTGGTGGAAAATGTCAACGAACGCGACATCCGGCGTGCTGCGTGGATGTTTCCGCTTTATCTCGTCGCCATCAACATATTCGTCGTGCCGATTGCCATTGCCGGCATGACCCTGCTGCCGGAAGGCAGCAACGTCAACGCCGATATGTTCATGATCGCCGTGCCTTTGTCTGCCGGTCAGCCGCTGCTGGCGATGCTGGCGTTTATCGGTGGACTGTCGGCCGCCACTGCCATGGTCATCGTTGCCACGGTGGCCCTGTCCATCATGATCTGCAACGATCTTGCCGTGCCGATGATGCTGCGGCGCCAGCTTGGCATGACCGAGCGCGCCGATATGGGGCGGCTGCTGCTTTATATCAGGCGCGTGGCGATTTTCGGGGTTCTTTTGCTTTCTTATGCCTATTTCCAGGCCATTTCCTCCGGTTTTGCCCTGGCCTCGATCGGTCTTTTATCCTTCGCCGCCATCGCCCAGTTCGCGCCGGCTTTTTTTGGCGGTATGGTGTGGCGCCGGGCGACCGAGCGTGGGGCAATGGCGGGAATTCTCGCTGGTTTTTTTGTCTGGACCTACACGCTGCTGCTGCCTTCCTTCGACGCCACCGGTCTGCTTCCGGCGGGGCTTTTGGCGGAGGGTCCGATGGGGATTTCATTCTTACGGCCGCAGGCGCTGTTCGGCATCGATGCCTCGTCATTGACCCATGGCGTCGGCTGGAGCTTATTTGTCAACATCGCCGCTTTTGGATTGGTGTCCATCTTCACCCGTCAGAGTGCGGTTGAGCGCATGCAGGCCAGTTTGTTTACCCGTGACGGCCTGCCACTCACCGGTGCTGGATTCTGGCAGTCGCGTGCCTCGGCCGGTGTCACCGTTGGTGAGTTGGCCCAGACCGCCGCCCGATACCTTGGTCATGAGCGCGCCCGGCGTTCCTTCGCTGAATTTGAATCCGCCGGCCATGGTTCGGTGGCCCCGGGCGACGAAGCCGAACTTCCCCTGGTGCGCTATACCGAACGCTTGCTCGCAAGCGCCGTTGGCACGGCGTCGGCCCGTCTGGTCATGGCGCTGCTGCTCGAACGCCAGGATCTGGCAGCCCGAGGTGCCCTCAAATTGCTCGACGATGCATCCGAAGCCATCCAGTATAATCGCGACCTGTTGCAATCGGCCATCAACCATGTCGATCAGGGTATTGGCGTTTTTGACGACCAGATGCGCCTGGTGTGCTGGAACCAGCAATTCCGCAATATGCTGGGGACCCCGGCGGCGCTGGGCCGGGTCGGCGTGCCTTTGCGTGATCTATTGCATCATATGGCAATTTCCGGGTTGCTTGGTCCGGGCAATGAAGATGATCTGGTCGCCGACCGCATCAACCGCCTGGTCGTCACCATGGAAACCTATACCGAGCGTCTGTCACCGTCGGGGCGGGTTTTGGAGGTGTCCTCAAGGCCGATGGCTGGCGGCGGGATCGTTGTCACCTACAATGACATAACCGACAAAGTGGTGGCCGCCGAGGCCCTCGCCAGCGCCAACGAAACGCTTGAGCGCCGGGTGCGCGAACGTACCGCAGAATTGACTGAACTCAACAAGCAGTTGACACGTGCCAAAGCGACGGCGGATGAAGTCAATGTCGGCAAGACCCGGTTTCTCGCCGCTGCCAGCCACGACATCCTGCAACCGCTCAACGCGGCGCGGCTATACACGACCAGCCTGGTCGAGCGCCGCACCGGCACCGAAGTCAAGCGTCTTGCCGGCAACATCGATGCTTCGTTGCTGGCGGTTGAGGAAATTCTCGGCGCGCTGCTTGATATCTCGCGACTGGATGCCGGTGCCGCCAAACCTGAAATCACCGCGGTCGGGTTGGGTGAGCTGTTCTCCCAGCTTAGGCTCGAATTTGAACCCCTGGCCCAGGCCGAGGGTCTGCGGCTTGCGGTGGTGAATACCAATGCAGTGATAAAATCCGACCGGCGGCTGCTGCGCCGGGTGTTGCAGAATCTGTTGTCCAATGCCATCAAATATACCGATCAGGGGGGGGTCCTGCTCGGCTGTCGCCGCGAGGGCGACAATTTACGTATCGAGGTTCACGATACCGGATCGGGTATTCCCCAGGACCAGCAGAAATCCATTTTTCAGGAATTCCATCGTCTTGAAGGCAAAACCGCAAGGGTCCGCGGTCTGGGCCTGGGTCTGTCCATTGTCGAGCGCATTGTTGGCATTTTGAATATGTCGATTAACATCAGTTCGGTCATGGGTGTCGGGTCGGCGTTTACGCTGATCGCAGAGCGGGCCACCGATATACCGGCGCAGGTGCTGGAGCCATCGGTGCCGCGCGGTCAGGCCGGGCGTTTGAGCGGTCTTCTGGTTCTGGCCATCGACAACGAACCCCAAATCCTCGATGGAATGCAAACACTGCTGACCCGGTGGGGCTGTGAGGTCGCCATCGCCCACGGGCGTGCCGACATCGACAATATCGTCGGCGCCCTGCCCCGGCTTCCCGATATTGTCCTTGCCGACTATCACCTGGATGCCGGCACCGGCATTGAAATCATCCAATATCTGCGCCAGACCCTGGACCCTGATATTCCCGCGGCCCTTCTCACCGCCGACCGGTCCCATCAGCTCAAACAGCTGGCGGAAAAAAACGGACTGCAAATCCTCAACAAGCCGATCAAACCGGCGGCGCTACGCGCCCTTATCGCCCAGATCGGCACGCGGCGCGTTGCGGCGGAGTAGTTGAAAAATACTCGGAACCCTATTACCGGGGCGGTTCGTTCGGCCAGGCGCCGGCATCGATGCCGGTGGCGGCTATAACCGCCTGGGTTCGGCTATCCACACCGAGTTTTTGTAATATTGCCGAAACATGGGCCTTCACCGTTGCCTCCGATACCTCAAGCTCATAGGCGATCTGCTTGTTCAGCAATCCCCGGTTGAGCATCATCAGCACCCGCACCTGTTGGGGTGTCAGGGTCGATAATCTGGCGGCCATGTGTGCGGCCTCACCATCGTCGGCATGTTCAAGATCAAGGTCAGGCGGCGTCCAAACCGCGCCGTCCAGGACCGCCCTGATGGCGGCACGCATCTGTTCAGCGCCGACGGATTTGGGAATATAACCTGAGGCGCCAAAATCCAACGACCTTCGAATGATGGCGGCTTCCTCGGTGGCGGAAACCACCACCACCGGGACACCGGGAAACTGCGCTCTCAAATACAGCAACCCCGAAAAACCCTGCACTCCCGGCATCGACAAATCGAGCAAGACCAGATCGGTGTCGTTTTGGGCCAGCACGGCGGCGACCGTTTCTTCAAAGGTTGCCGCCTCGATAATATCGAGCTTCTTGGCAATTTTTTCGGTGGCCTGAATGAGCGCGCCCCGAAAAAGCGGATGGTCGTCTGCGATAACAAATCTGTAATGATCAGCCATATCTCTTCCCCGCTCCGAAGGGATTTTACCGGATCGGCTCATTTTCGCAATGTTCGTCGTTGAATATGCTCGGCATGTTCTTCCTCCTCACACCACGAAACTGAAACAATCCTGTCAAACCGGCACCACAACAGTGATTGTCCTCAGGCCTTAAGGGCACTCGCCAAGATAACCGATCTTGACGGCAAAGCGGAAGTTGCGTTGACAACGGTTGACCGCGAGGCTTTCGGTTTTCGATAACTCGCGTTAGGGATAGGAATTCAAACGATGGTGTGGGTGCGATTCGGGTGCTCGCGCCAAATGTAGACCCCGGCCGGAAAATGAGGCGGAAATGAGCAGGCAAAAACCAGTGGGCCACTGGCGCAGAACCAGGCTGTTGGCGATTGCCGTCATGATTGTCTGGATGGCAGTGGTCCTCGTCATGTCGTCTTTGACCCTGGCAACCGACTGGGCCCAATATGGCGGGGCTGGTGGGTATATTTTTGTCGCTGAAGGTGTGTTGATCCTGATTTTGGCGCTGGTGTTTTGGTTTGTCCATCGACAACGGAACATCGATAGAGAATTTGCCATGGCGGAAGAGGACTGAACGCACCGATGGCCCTGCAACCCCTTGGCCGGAACGATGACCTAAAGTCGACCACCCGCGCCTTCTGGCTGCTGCTGGGCTGTGTTGCCGCTTTTATTGCGGTCATGTTGATCTTTGAGTTTGTCGGCGTGCCAAACACGACCATTGCCTTGCTTTTCGCCATGGTTGCCATAGTGCTCTGCGCAACGATCGGCGTCGCTTCGCGGACCCTTCAGATTGTCGAATTTTTTGTGGCGGGCCGGCGTATACCAGCGGTGTTTAACGGCATGGCCGCCGCTGCCAACTGGGTGAGTTCGGCGGTACTTCTGGGGCTCACCGGGTCGTTGGTTTTCATGGGATTTGACGCCCTGGCGCTTGTGCTTGGCTTTACCGGGGGCTTTGTGCTCATCGCTGTCCTGTTCGCCCCATTTTTACGTAAATACGGTGCCTTCACTGTTCCGGATTTTCTTGCCGCCCGGTTCGGCGGAGCCGGGGTGCGGCTTTGCGGCGTTGTTGTGCTGATGGCCAGCGGCGCGGCGCTGATGGTGGCGGAGTTTCATGCCGGTGGGCTGATAATCTCCCGCATTTTGGGGGTCCAATTCCAAACCGGTGTGATCGCGACCCTCGTAATCGTGGTGTCGTGCATCGTCTGGGGCGGCATCAGGGGGGCGACCTGGACGCAAAGTGCGCAGTTCGTTGTCATGGGGGTGGCGATCATTTTGCCGGTGACGTATTTTGGCTGGAAAATCACCGGCAATCCTTTTGCCCCGGCGGCACTTGGCGGACTTCTCGACCAGATCGGCGTGCTGGAAAGTCGGTTCAGCGTTGGATCATTTCAGGCCGTGGCGCCCCCTGGCGAACTCAAGCAGATTGCCGGTCCTCATATCGGGTCTTTTTCCGGTACCAGCGCCCTGGAATTTGCCGCGATCACGGTCTGCCTCATGCTCGGCACTGCCTCCATGCCCCATGTCCTGAGCCGTTATTTCACCGCGACAAGCGTCGGCGATGCCCGCCGCGCTGCGGGATGGTCATTATTGTTTGTCGTGGTGATTTTTTCATTCCTGCCGGTCGCTGCCGCGCTGGCAAAATTTGGGATCCTGTCAAATGTCATCGGCCAGCCCCTGTCCAGCCTGCCCGGCTGGGTTGCGGACTGGGCCGAACAGGGGCTGGTTCGTATTCGTGATGTCGATGGCAATGGGCGTGTCGGCATATCGGAGTTCTTCATGGCCCCCGATGCAGTATTGCTGGCCCTACCGCAGATCGGCGGGCTTCCCTTTGTGATGACGGCGATTGTCGCGGTCGGCATTCTGGCGGCGGCGATTTCGACCGCCAGCGGCCTGGTTCTCGCTATTGCCAACGGCTTCAGCCATGATCTGTACTACCGGCTGGTTCAGTCATCGGCCTCAACCGCCAAGCGCCTGGTTCTCGCCCGTCTGGCGCTGATCGGGGTTGCGACCGGCGCGGCCTGGCTGGCGATCAATCGTCCCATGGACATTCTGCCCCTTATCGCCTGGTCCCTGTCCCTGGCGGCGGCGGGAAATTTTGCCCCGCTGGTCCTGGCGATATGGTGGAAACGCTGCACCAAATGGGGGGCCATGGCCGGAATGATCTCCGGATTTAGTCTGACGCTGGCCTATCTGTACGGCATCCGATTTCTTGACTGGGAACCGGTTTTGGGGCTGGGCGAACTCAGCGCCGGGCTCATTGGTGTCGCCGTCGGGTTCGTGGCGGCAATTGCTGTCAGCATTATTACCCCGGCACCGGGCCGTGAAGTTTACGAATTTGTTGACGATATTCGCGTGCCGAGCGGTCAGAGTTTCATGGAGCGCGAACGGGCCGCCGAACGCATCCGCGAGGCTGGCGCGGCAAGGTAGGAATTAGCGGTTTACGTTTGCAATCTGCGCCAGCCCTGGTTTTCCTCAAAACAGGTCAGGCCGAAAATCCCCTTATTGCGGGCTGGCTTTATCTTCCTCGGCCAAGCGCCGGCGCAGCTGCCGCGCGGTTTCGATAAACCGGTTCATCATCCGCTCAACCGAATTCATCGCCTTGTCGACCTCTTCGGGGCTCATGAAACCGCCATCGTCTTCCATGTCGTCATAGGCCTTTTTTTTGCGGCGACGTTCCGCTTCGCGCTGCTCGGCGCGGTGATCGCGGAGACCGTCGCGCCGACGGCCGTCGGACCGGCGGAGCAGGTAGTTATCGCGCTCCAGATCGTCGATTTCGCGCTCCAGTGACATGCGGTCATCGGGAACCAGATTGCAGGTCCACTTTCCCTGGGTCTCCGTGCACACCGTAACCTCACCGGTTTGCCGGTCCACCCGCATGATGCCGCCTTCAATCGGGGTTACCAGGAACCGGTCCGACGCCCCTTGGGCGCGCGGCGCGTCAGTCGCCACCGCTGAAGCTATGGCGGCGCCGATAACAACAAGGAATACACCGATGGCAGTGAGTGCTTTTCCCGACATGGAACCTCCTTTGTCCCCGAGCGAGTTTTGCGAAAGGGAACAGATACAAAATAGCGCCAGCAGCTTATCGCAAAATGTGGCGCCTGTGGGGCAAACCTGACCCTGGGTCTTACGCAGCTGCCCGCTTTGGTCTGGGCGGCGGGAAACGTCCGTAAAAAGTCTCGCCGGCCGCGGCCATTTCAATGAGAAGTTTTGAGGGCCGGAACCGGGGGCCAAATTTGCTTTCCAGCTTTTTGCAGATTTCGACAAAACCCGCCGTGCCGATCATGTCGATGTAACTCAATGGCCCGCCGGAAAACGGCGCAAAACCAAATCCGAGTATGCCGCCGACATCGGCATCGCGCACATCGGTCAGAACACCGTCCTCAAAGCAGCGCGCCGTTTCCAGCGCCTGAATGACCAGCAGGCGCTGCTGGAGATTTTCGGCATCAAAATCTTCTGCCGGCTTGGCCGGCGGCAGCAGATCGGCCAGTCCGGGCCACAGGGATTTTTTGCCCATTTTCGGATAATCGTAAAATCCTTTACGATTTTTGCGCCCCAGCCGGTCATGGGTTTCAACCATGGCTTCGAGCAGCCCGTCGCCTGGCGCGCCGGGATATTTGTCGCCTAGATCAGCCTTGGTGGCGCGGGCGATTTTGAGCGCCAGATCAATCGCCACCTCGTCATTGAGCGACAGCGGGCCCACCGGCATGCCGGCGATGCGTCCAAGATTTTCGATCATTGCCGGGGGCACGCCCTCCATCAGCATGGCGTGGCCCTCGGAGATATAGGTCCCGACCACGCGGCTGGTGAAAAAGCCCCTTGAATCCTGCACCACGATCGGTGTTTTGCCGATGGCCGAAACATAATCCAGAGCCGTTGCAAGAGCTGAATCGCCAGTTTTTTCGCCCATAATGATCTCGACCAGCATCATTTTTTCGACTGGCGA
>QILX01000024.1 GCA_003232175.1 Hyphomicrobiales bacterium
CCGGGAATGGTCCTCACAAAAGCAGTTTGAATTTCTTCAGGAAGCGAGGTCGAAATTCCATTTGGATATACCGTGCTATCATCCAGACCTTCCGGTTCAAGGAATATCTGGTGACTGTCCCGTTCCGCGAACCGCACCACTTTGTCTTCGATTGAAGGGCAATAGCGCGGGCCGGCACTCTCGATCTGCCCCGAATAGACCGGTGCATCGCCAAGGTTCCTGGCAATGATCTCATGGGTCTTCGCCGTCGTGCGGGTGATATGACATGGCACTTGACGAGCCTTCAAAAAGGAAAATGGCACTGGAGGCTCGTCTCCGGGCTGGACCACCGTTTGAGCAAAATCAATGCTGTTACCATCAAGCCGTGGCGGGGTCCCGGTTTTCAGCCGGCCAAGCTGAAATCCAGCCGACCCAAGCCGTTCCGAAAGCCCACGCGCTGGCGCCTCGCCAATCCGGCCCGCCGCGATGCGGCTTTTGCCCATGTGGATCATGCCGCGCAAAAATGTTCCAGTGGTCAGGATCACCGCACCGGCACGGTAAGTCCGGCCGTCTTCGGTACGAACCCCTTCAACCCGTCCTCCGGTCATGATCAGATCATCGACCGCGCCTTCGCACATTTCAAGATTAGAAACTTCGGACAACGCGGACTGGATGGCTTTGCGGTAGAGCGCCCGGTCGGTCTGGGCCCGCGGTCCTCGAACCGCCGGGCCTTTGCGCCGGTTAAGCAAACGAAACTGGATCCCCGCCGCATCCGCCGCCAGCCCCATCAGCCCGTCCAATGCATCGATCTCCCGCACCAGATGCCCCTTGCCAAGCCCACCTATGGCTGGATTGCACGACATTTCACCAATCGTCGACAGCCGGTGGGTGAGAAGTAAAGTGGACGCGCCAAGCCGCGCCGCCGATGCCGCAGCCTCAACGCCGGCATGACCGCCGCCAATCACGATGACATCGAATTTTTTCATTTCCCGCGCTCCACAGATCGAAATGCTTTTAGGACCTCGGCGCCGGAGCGTCAAAGACAAAGCATGCGCCTTACACCTGCATCATTGGTAGTTTGGGACTGTAAGTAGTGATCACGGAGCCGAAACAAATGTTTCACGTGAAACCGCGCTGATGGTTATTTACCGATGCAAAAATCGGCAAAAATCACATCCAGAAGATCCTCGACATCGACCCGGCCCGTCAGCCGGCCCATTTCAATTGCCGCGATCCTGAGGTTTTCAGCGATCAATTCCGCCCCCGTTTCATTGGCGGCAACAGCAGCAAGTAGAGCCGTGCGGGCCTGACATACGGCCTCGCGATGGCGTGACCTTGTGATGCACCCGTCCTCAAATCCGGTCACCGCCGATGAAACCCGCCGCTTGAGTTCCGCCAGCAACTGATCCAGTCCGGTCGCCGTCTCAACTGAAACCCCTAAGGCGTTAACGGGGGGTGGCGCCAGATCGCATTTTGTAACCACTGAAATCGCCTCGCCCTTTATACTCTTGGGCAATCCAGGGCTAGTGGGCCGATCCACCGGTATGAGCCACAACACAAGATCGGCGCTGTTCACCCGCCCGCGCGCGCGCTTAACGCCCTCTTTCTCAATCTCGTTGTCAGTGTCTCTAATTCCGGCGGTATCAGTAATCTCGACCGGATAACCATCAAGGTCCAGAGACACGTCGATCAGGTCCCGGGTTGTGCCCGGTTCCGGCGAGACAATGGCAACATCTCTTCTGGCCAGTGCATTTAACAGGCTGGATTTTCCGGCATTGGGCGGCCCGGCAAGTACTATGCGAAATCCGTCGCGCAGCCTCTCACCCCGCCTGTCGTCGTCAAGATGGCGGCCCATGTCTGCCGCCAGCTTTCCGGCACGATCGATAGCGGACCGGGTCAACCCCTGCGGCACTTCTTCATCGGCAAAGTCAATGCCAGCTTCGACGTGAGCAAGAAGACCTATCAGCTCCCGGCGCCAATCCTCATAAAGCCGGGAAAGCCCGCCCTCCATCTGTCTGAGCGCCATGCGCCGCTGGGCTTCGGTTTCCGCATCGATGAGATCGGCCAGGCCCTCGACCTCGGTCAGATCCAGCCTTCCATTGGCAAACGCCTGGCGGGTGAACTCTCCGGGCTCCGCGACTTCCAGACCCCGTACCTGGCCCAGGGCGTCCATGACCCCGGCAACCACCGCCCGGCCGCCATGAACGTGAAACTCCGCCACATCTTCGCCCGTGAAACTTGCCGGCCCTTCAAACCACAAGGTCAGGGCCTGATCGAGCTGGTGCCCGGATTGCGAATGAACCAGTGATGACAGCACAGCCTGTCGCGGCCGGTCCGCCGACCCGCCAAGCGCCAGCATCGCGTTTCTTGCTCGCGGCCCGGACACACGTATGACGGCGATACCGGCGCGGCCCGGCGCCGATGAGACCGCAAAAATCGTCCGCTCGGTATTCACCAATTCCATCCAGGCGTATTCGATAGATCCGACTTTGTTTCACGTGAAGCAAGTCCGGCGTTAAAAAACGCAAATCTCGTCACATTCCGCCCTGACTTCGCTTCAAACAGGTTGCGACGGGAATGCGGCTTCGCTTACCGCAAACCCGTTACGGTCACGAATCGTTTTCAGGTCTCAGATCACCGTGAACTCAGGTGTTCATCGAATCGAAGAAATCATCATTGGTTTTGGTTTGCTGAAGTTTATCGATCAGGAACTCAATGGCGTCCACCGGACCCATTGGATTGAGAATGCGGCGAAGCACATACATTTTTTTCAATATCGCCTCATCAACAATGAGTTCCTCTTTCCGGGTGCCGGAGCGCAGGATATCCATTGCCGGGAACACCCGCTTGTCGGCGACTTTACGGTCTAGAATGATTTCCGAGTTGCCGGTGCCCTTGAATTCTTCGAAAATCACCTCGTCCATCCGGCTGCCGGTATCGATCAGCGCGGTGGCGATGATTGTCAGCGAACCGCCTTCCTCGATATTTCGAGCCGCGCCGAAAAACCGTTTGGGTCGCTGCAGGGCATTGGCATCGACACCGCCGGTCAGCACCTTGCCCGAAGATGGAACGACGGTGTTGTAGGCCCGCCCCAGCCGGGTAATCGAATCCAGCAAAATGACGACATCGCGGCCATGCTCGACCAGGCGCTTGGCCTTTTCGATAACCATCTCAGCGACCTGAACATGGCGTACCGCCGGTTCATCGAAGGTGGACGAGACCACCTCGCCATGCACCGAGCGCTGCATATCGGTCACCTCTTCGGGCCGCTCATCGATCAGCAGCACAATAAGATAACATTCCGGATGATTGGCCGAAATTGAATGGGCGATATTCTGCAGGAGAACCGTCTTACCGGTCCGCGGTGGTGCCACGATCAGGCCGCGCTGCCCCTTGCCGATCGGCGCCACAATATCGATAACCCGCGCGCTTCGGTCCTTTAAATCCGGGTCAATGACTTCCATCAAAAGACGCTGATCGGGGTAAAGTGGCGTCAAATTGTCAAAATGGACCTTGTGGCGCGCCTTTTCAGGATCCTCAAAATTCAGCAGATCGACTTTCATTAAGGCAAAATATCGTTCGCCCTCGGTGGGGCTGCGAATCTCCCCTTCAACCGTGTCGCCGGTTTTAAGCGAGAACCGCCTGATGAGACTGGGGCTGAGATAGATGTCGTCGGGACCAGGTAAATAATTGGCGTCCGGCGAACGTAAAAAACCAAAACCGTCCTGCAGGACTTCAACAACCCCTTCGCCCTCAATGGTGACATCGCGCTCGGCCAGATGTTTGAGGATCGTGAACATCAGCTCCTGCTTGCGCAGAATGCTGGCGTTCTCAACCTCAAGCTCTTCGGCAAACGCCAGTAGCTCGGTCGGAGATTGGGTTTTAAGCTTCTGAAGCCGGATTTTCTTCATTTCAGCCGGGTTCACGTCCTCATCAGACGTTTGTGCCAGTGCGGTAGATTCCATTTGGGGTTCTCGGATGTGGTTCTGGTGCGTGACAAAAACGGCACCTGGATGAACTAAGGGTGGAGGATAGATTGGTCTTGAAGGGAGGTCCGGTGTTTTTCAGCCGCGCTCGCAGCATCGAACCGGGATATCTGAACAGATAGACGCTTGGTATACCACAGATGCCCTCACGTCAAAAGGAAGATCAAAGACGGCAGTTCCAATTTTCCCCCAGCGACCAGAGTAAGGATCAAAATGGCCTCACAATGACGAGCACTACAATGATGATCATCAAACCCGTTGGAACTTCGTTGAGGATACGAAAAAACCGCGTTGTCCGGTCGTTCATATCTTCGGCAAAAATCCGCACCGTCTTGGCGAGAAACCCGTGCAGACCCGACATGATAACCACCGCGGCCAGTTTTGCGTAGATCCAGAAATCGGAGCCGAAATCCACCACGCCCGGTGTTGCCAGCAAGGCCAGACCAAAAACCCATGACGCCAGCATCGCCGGCGTCATGATGGCTTTGAGCAGCCGCCGTTCCATGACTTTAAAAGTTTCCGATTGTCCGCCACCAGGGGTGGAATCCACATGATAGATAAACAAACGCGGTAAATAGAGCAGCCCGGCAACCCACGACATCACCGCGATAATATGCGCCGCTCTGATCCACGCCTGATAGGTACCCAGATACTCGTTTACAATTTCCACCAGCCAACTCCTTACCTGGGATCTTCCGCCCCTTGAACACGAGCAACAAGCCGGGCGACATGATCAGGTTGGGTTTCCTTGTTCACCCCATGGCCCAGATTGACGATCAGCGGCCCCGAACCAAGCCCATCCAGCACGGCATCGACCGCATGATCCAGCACCTCGCCCCCGGCCCTGAGGGCCATTGGATCAATATTACCCTGTACCGGAATTCGTTTCTGCAGTTTGCGACCAAATTCCATCGGAACGGTCGTATCCAGCGCCACCGCATCAATTCCAGTTTGATCGATAAATCGGTCGTAGAGCACACCTGCTCCGCGGGGAAAACCGATAACAGGTGTTCCAGGCCGCCTGGCCTTGACGGCAGCCACCAGTTTTCTGGTTGGCGCCACAACCCATTGATCGAACTGATTTTCACTAAGAACACCGGCCCAGCTATCGAAAATCTTGACCGTATCGGCACCGGCGTCAATCTGACCGACCAGATAATCGGCAGATAGCTCAACAATCAGATCGATAAGCACGGTAAAACTCTCCGGTTCCCGGTATGCCCACAACTTTGCATCGATGTGTTCGCCCGGTGATCTCCCGGCGGCCATATAGGTCGCAACCGTCCACGGCGCGCCGCAAAACCCGATGACCGCGACGTGCCCCGGCACGCTATTTTTAACCAGCGACACTGTCTCGTAAATCGGCCTCAAGCGATCCTCGGCCTTGGAAATATCGAGCCGCGAGAGGGTCTTTGCATCAATCCTGGGCTCCAGTATTGGCCCGATACCCTCATCAAACCGCAGATTCTGTCCCATGGCATCGGCGATAAGCAATATATCGGCAAATATAATCGCCGCATCCATGCCAAAGCGTCGCACTGGCTGAAGCGTCACTTCTGCCGCCATTTCCGGGTGATAGCACAAATCCAGAAACGTACCTGCCTTCTCACGCAAGGCGCGATATTCCGGCAGATACCGTCCAGCCTGGCGCATCAGCCAAACCGGAGGTGGCCAGCATTGTTTGCCGCAAAGCACATCGGTAAATCGCAGTGATTTTTTCATGACAAGACGTTCAACAGGTCTCCAAAACAAAGTCAAACTAGATTCTTGATTGTAGATTTTGTTGGTGCGTGGAAGACGGGGAAACCCAAATGGTTCAGTACTTTTCCCCATGTTGCAACGTGCAGGACTTTTTCCAAAATCGGGACAGAAATACCGGTAGCAACTGCAGAATCTCCAATTCAGAAAATTAAGACTTTGATGTAGTTACAATTTATCGAACTGAGGTTCAAATATCTACATACGTAATTTTCTCATTCTGTGGATAAAAAGTGGAAAATCGTTTCGTCGGCGAATCGCCTGAAACCTTTCCCCAATTGATTTTCTGTGGACCGGCATATGAACATGGTGCACAACTTTTTCTCCACCAGCCGATAATCCTCAGTACTTCACACTTTATTAACAAATATCCGCCCGTGAACACACGTCCAAAAGCATTCTTCCACCTCCACCTTGTGTCCGATGCGACCGGCGAAACCCTGAACGCCATCGCCAAGGCGGTAACGGTGCAGTTTACCACGGTGTCTCCTATCGAGCACGCCTATCCCCTGGTGCGCACTACGCGCGAACTTAACCGGGTGATGAAGGCGATCGAGGAGGAGCCCGGCATTGTCCTTTTCACCCTGGTCGATGACGATCTGCGCCAGCAATTGGAAAAAACCTGCCGGTCGATCGGCTCGCCGGCGATTGCGGTGCTCGATCCGGTTCATGCCGCGCTCAGGTCCTATCTGGGCGCGGAATCGACCCCGCGCATTGGCGCCCAGCATGCCCTGAACGCGGAATATTTTTCCCGCATCGATGCGCTGAACTTTTCTTTGATCCATGATGACGGTCAGCTTTTTGAAGAGGCCGACGAGGCCGATATCATTCTGGTCGGGGTCAGCCGCACGTCCAAGACGCCGACGAGCATCTATCTGGCAAACCGCGGCATGAAAACGGCAAATATACCGATCGTCACCGGCATACCTCTGCCCGACACGCTGTTTTCCGCAACAAATCCGCTGATCGTTGGTCTTGTCGCCAGCCCCGAGCGTATCGTCCAGATTCGCCGCAACCGGCTGCTTAGCCTTAACGCCAATGACAACACCGACTATGTCGACAAACGCGCCGTCGCCGCCGAGATCGCCGAGGCCCGCCGGCTGTTCACCCGCAAGGGCTGGCCGGTTATCGATGTCACCCGCCGCTCCATCGAAGAGACCGCCGCCGCCATACTTAATCTGTACCGCGAACGCAAGGGTGCATGAATGTCCCAGCCACGCCTCATACTGGCCTCCAAAAGCCGTGCCCGGCGCCGGTTGCTCGAAGCTGCCGGTCTTGAATTTACTGCGATTTCCGCCGATGTCGATGAAGATGCTATCCGCCGGGCTCTCGATACGACCGATCCGATGCCGCCGGATGATATCGCCCTAATTCTCGCCGAAGCCAAGGCGGTTTTTGTCGCCAAAAACCATCCGAACGATTTTATCGTCGGCGCCGACCAGGTGCTGGAATTTGAAGGCCACATACTTGCTAAGTCCGAATCTTCCGAGGCGGCACGGCAGACCCTCATCCAGCTTCGGGGTAAAACCCACCGGCTCATCAGCGCTGTAACCGTGGTTCTCGGCGGTGAAACCCTGTGGCGGCACACTGAAGAGGCCAGTTTGCAAATGCGGGACTTTTCCAACACCATTCTGGGGCAGTACCTTGCCGCCATGGGAAACCGGGTGACCGAAACCGTAGGTGGATATGAGATCGAGGGGCGGGGCATTCAGCTCTTTTCGCACGTGATAGGCGATACTTTCACCATTCAGGGCCTGCCTCTCCTGCCGCTTTTAGCATTTTTACGCCGTGAGCAGGTGATCGGATGACCACGGCAACCAAAAGGGCGTTTGTTGTCGGCTGGCCCATCAGTCATTCCCGTTCGCCCCTGATCCATAGCCACTGGATTAAAAAATACAATATCGACGCAAAGTACGAAATTGCTGCCGTGGCCCCTGAAGACATTGGCAATTTTTTCGAATCCGTCCGCGCCGGCGAATGGTGCGGCGGCAATGTCACCATCCCCCACAAACATGCAGCCCTTGACCTCGCTGATAGCTGCGATGCCGCGGCCCGGGCCATCGGGGCGGCCAATACCATCGTCCGCGATGGCCGCCGCCTGCATGCCGGCAACACTGATGCCGCTGGTTTTATCGCCAATCTGAACGCCCTGGCCCCGGCCTGGAGAAACGTCGCAGGCCCTTGCGTCGTCCTTGGTGCCGGGGGTGCGGCCAGCGCTATTGTCTGGGCAATATTGGAGGCCGGGGTCGAGCAGGTCTATCTGATCAACCGGACAAAATCCCGGGCCGACGATCTGGCGGCGCGTTTTGGCCGGGGTATTCAAGTCATCGAATGGCGCCAGCGCCATGCGCCGGCCTCCTGATCAATACCACTGCCAGCGGCATGACCGGCATGGCCGCCTTGGATCTAAATCTGAACCTGTTGCCCCAGGACGCAACAGTCTGTGACATTGTCTATACTCCTCTGGTGACACCATTGCTCGACGCCGCATCGGCACGCGGCAATCCAACGGTGGGCGGGCTTGGAATGCTGCTCCATCAGGCGGTGCCCGGTTTTAGGTTACCCCGGACCTGATCGAGCTTGTAATCGCCGATATCGAAAGCCGGTGAGCCCTGATGCAAACCAGCCCCGACCCGCCCTTCATACTCGGTCTTACCGGATCAATCGCCATGGGCAAATCGACGGTATTGGCGATGTTTGACCAGCTCGGCGTGCCGACATTTAGCGCCGACCGGATTGTCCACGAGCACTACGCCATAAGCGGCGCGGCGGTGGCACCGGTTGCGGCGCGCTTTCCAGCAGCCCTTAAAGATGGCGCCATAGACCGCCCCGCCCTCGCCAATCTGGTTCTGGACGACCCCGCAGCCATGGCCGATCTTGAAGCGATTGTTCATCCCTTGGTGCGTGAAGCCCAGGCGGTATTTATTGACAAAGCCGCAAGGGATGGCGCGCCTCTGGTGGTGCTGGAGATCCCGTTGCTGTTCGAAACCGGGGCGCAAGGCCGCCTTGACGCCACCGCCGTTGTTTCCGCGCCTGCCTCGGTCCAGCGCGCCCGCGCGCTCAAACGCGCCGGCATGACGGAGCAAAGCTTTGCCGCCATAGTGGACCGGCAAATGTCCGATGCACAAAAACGAAATCGTGCCGATTATGTCATCGACACCGGAAAATCACTGCCGGATACCAAGAATGACGTTGAAAATCTCATCGCCAGCCTTGCGGTCCGACCCGCCAAACGGTGACAATCAGCAATGCGCGAAATTGTCCTTGATACCGAAACCACCGGGCTGAAACCCAAAGACGGCGACCGTATTGTCGAGATCGGCTGTGTCGAGCTGGTCAATCATATCGCGACCAAAAATACCTATCACCAATATATCAATCCCGAGCGGTCGATGCCGGAAGGGGCCTTCAAGGTCCACGGTCTTTCGGAGGAATTTCTATCTGACAAGCCGATTTTTGTCGATATCGTCGATGAATTCGCCAAATTTGTTGATGGCGCCACCTTGATCATCCACAACGCCTCTTTCGATATGGGCTTCCTCAATGCCGAATTCAAAACCGCGG
>QILX01000103.1 GCA_003232175.1 Hyphomicrobiales bacterium
CGAGCCTGCCTGGTCAGATGCCGGTTGGCGGCGGCGCTGACCACGGCGATTACGGCCCGAGGACTGGGAATCGGGCTCACCGCGAGAACCTTGCGGGTTTTCGCCGGATTGAGCGGTATCACCGGCGTTGTTATCTCCGGCCTCACGGCGTTCGGACGCGGGCGCCTGATCCCCGCGATTGGCATTGTCGTGGTTAGAGTTGGCTTGGCCGGGGTTTAATTGCGCCGGCTGCATTGCCGCTTGGGCAACGGCGACGATACGTAAATAATGCTCGGCATGTTGCAGGTAATTTTCAGCAACAATCCGATGTCCCGATGACGTCGCATCCCGTGCCAGCGACTGGTATTTTTCAGCGATATGGGCAGCGGTCCCTCTGATTTTGGTTTCAGGTCCGCTTGAATCATAAATCCGACTGAGCGGATTGTGCTGTTTGCGGCCGCGTCCCCGCTGTTTCCTTCCATGCTGGACTTGTCTCATTCTTCACCATTCAAATTCTGGTTAGGCCGAGGAATATTTCACCCGGCAGTTTAATTCAGGGGTTGGTAATCTGGCCGAACAGCCGATTGCATAACTTGTGCTCCGGCCAGCGCCCCGTTGCCTGTCCGTATCGCGATGACATTCACCCGTGCAATTTTCCGGCCAACGAAATTCCCGATTCGATCAGGCTGAATATCCCCTCGCACAATTCAAACCAGCACGGCATACAAGCCGAAATTAGTTTTGCGCAATTATCAAAGGCTTATTTTTGCCCTCAATCAGCTAAAAGTCCATGAAGCGGCTGTTTGAACCTTCGTACAGTCCCCCTCCCAAGCCAATCCTCGCCCAAATCAGGAAAGCATACGGTGATCGCCCAACGCGATCTGTGTCATAGCCTGAAATGACACTAACTGCTTCGCCACGGCTTTCCAAGTGCTTTTTGCGCCTTATTTTACCCATGATTTCGTATTGACCCGCGCGGCAATTACCCGGTCGATACCGGAAAGATCAGATCGCGGCGCACAACAAACAAGACCGACTTTGGAAAAAATTGTCGTGACCTCGCGTCCCTGCCCTTGGCCTATCTCCACCAGTAGCCAGCCGCCATCGGCAAGCCGTCCTGCCGCCAGATTTGCCAGGGCGCGGTAGGCGTCCAGGCCATCGGCGCCGCCATCCAGCGCCTGGCGGGGATCGAAGACGGCGACATCAGGATCAAGGCGATCAATTTGGGCGGATGCGATATAGGGCGGATTACAGAGGATAAAATCGTAAACACCGGCCAAGGCTGCATCCCAGTCCGAACAGACAAATTCGGATCGCTCTGAAACTCCCATTTCCACCGCATTCAGCGCCGCGATCCGCAATGCGGCGGCGCTGATGTCCACTCCAATACCGGTCGCCTCCGGCCATTCAGCCAGCAACGTCAACAGGATCGCTCCTGACCCGGTTCCAAGATCGAGAAGACGAAAATGCCGGCCGTTATTTTCAGCCTGCCTATGGGTTCGGCGCTTGGCCAGCTCAAGAGCATATTCGACCACGGTCTCGGTATCGCCGCGCGGGTCCAGCACTGCTGGATCAAGCCGAAATTCGCGCCCATAAAACTCCCGTCTGCCGAAAATACGGCTTACAGGTTCCCCGACGGCGCGCCGGCAAACCAGGGCTTCAAATCGGTTTCTAGCCCCAGCCTGCAGAAGATCATCATGGTGGAGGATCAGCTCGGTCTGGCTGACGTTAAGGGTAAATCCAAGCAAAAGGCGGCCATCAAGCCCCGGCTGATCGATGCCGGCGGCGTGCAATTTGCGGCCTGCCGCGCCAAGGGCTTCGCCCACGGTGATACCGGTCCGCTTACCCACCGGTTTTCCGGCAGGCACCGGCCCGGAGTGCACCACTATAACGCTCCGTCCAGTGCCGCAAGCCGGCGGGCCTGGTCTTCGGCGATCAGGGCATCGATCACCTCGTCCAGGGCCGTGCCCTCGATAATCTGGTCCAATTTGTAAAGCGTAAGATTGATGCGGTGATCGGTTACCCGCCCCTGGGGGAAATTATAGGTACGAATGCGCTCGGACCGGTCCCCAGACCCCACCTGGCCGCGCCGGTCCGCGGCACGCTCTTCGTCGCGGCGAGCCCGTTCGCGCTCCCCGCAACACTTTCATGGCTTTGGCCCGGTTCTTGTGCTGGGATTTTTCGTCCTGCTGGATGACGACAATACCGGATGGCAGATGCGTTATCCGCACCGCGCTGTCGGTGGTGTTGACCGACTGGCCGCCGGGGCCGCTGGCGCGGAAAACGTCTACGCGCAAATCCTTGTCTTCAATATTGACATCCACCTCTTCGGCTTCGGGCAGTACCGGCCCCCCCGACTCGGTATCGGGCACCCTTTGAACCCGGTGCACGCCGGATTCGAATTTGAGCCGCAGAAAGACCCCCGGCCCATCGACCGAGGCGACAAATTCCCGATACCCGCCAACTTCGCCTTCGCTGGCGCTCATGACCTCAACTTTCCAGCGGTGGATCTCGGCATAACGCAGATACATGCGCACCAGATCGCCGGCGAACAGCGCCGCCTCATCGCCGCCCGTTCCGGCGCGCACTTCCAAAATGGCGCTTTTATCATCCGCTTCGTCCCTGGGCAGAAGATGCAGGCGGATCGCATCAACAAGGCCTGGCAAGCGGGCATCAATCTGTTCGATTTCCTCGCGCGCCATAGAGGTAATTTCGGCGTCCGCACCGGTATCATCGAGCAGCGCCACCAGGTCTTGCCGCTCTTTATCCGCGTCGCGATAAACGTTGATGACTTTTACCACCGGCTCAAGCTCGGCGTATTCCTTGGAAAGCCTTACATAGGTCGCGGCATCTGGCCCGGATGACATTTCCGAGCCGATGGCGGCAAGGCGCTCCACAAGACGATCGAGCTTTACGGTGTCCAGCATCGGGCCCAATAGATTAAAGTCTGGAATTGCTCAGTGAACACGGCGATTGCAAGCAGGTCAGCCGCCGATAGGTTGCTCGGCAAGTTTGGTGAGCGATAAGCCCTGAACCGTCTGGCCTTGGTTTCCAAGAACCCCGGCAAAGGTCCCATCAACATAATATTCGATGGCCCCACCATCGCGAGTGGCAATAACCAGATCGCGCACATCGGGCAGACGCTGCACTTCACCCCGGCCCAATTGACGTTCGGTCACAATGCCGCCTTGTTGATCTTCAACCCGGAACCAGACATCTTTCAGCGCCCGTAGTGTCAATTTTCCAACACTGATACTGCCGCGGTCGATGGTGTGGCGTGGCAGCGGCTTGACCACCAAAATGCCACTCGTGGCGTTGCTGGAGGCCGGTGCCATGACAACCGAGGCAATCCGTATCGGCGCAAAAGCAGGCTCGGTGGCCGGTTGCGCGGTTTCGATCATTGGTACAATGGTCGGGGGTGCAATCGATGGTAGTGGTGCCGCCGGCAAGGCGTCGGACTTTGTCACGCCGGCGACCGGGGAACCGGTGTTCAGCGAGCGATCAATAAAGGAAATAATCCGGTCAGGAACAGGCCGCAAAAATTCGGTCACACTTTCGGCTGGAGCGGTAAACCACAAACCAAAGCCAACAGTTCCGGCAAGGACGGCCATGCCGCCCATCGAAATCATCCGCATAAAATCGCGGGAACGCTCAACGCCCTGCTGTTCGAAAACATGTTCACGTAAAGCCAGCTGGTCGCGAACGCGTTTAACCATGGGCCCGGTATCGAGGCCAAGATACATAGCATAAGAGCGCACATATCCAACCGCATGGGCCCAGCCGGGCAAGCCGTAATAGTTTTCTTCCTCGATGGCATAAAGATAGTCAGACCGGATCCGGATCGCTTCGGCCACATCATCCAGACTTTCGCCACCCGCCTCACGAGCCGACCGCAATGTGGCACCGACACACCATTGGCTGGCCAGCACGTGCCGGTCGTCCGGCGGCGCTTCAATATAAGGGTCCTGCCCTCGTATAAATCTTGCCTGGTTTGTTGCCATATTTGGCTAACCCCAACCGATCCCCATGGAACCGTCTATACTACGCAAATACGAACTCACTCTCAGGCGAATATTAACATATGGTTAATGCTAATAGCCCAGATTAAGCCAATATTAACAAAACCCACGAAGATTGCAAGAAAACCACATTTTGAAGATAATCAAAATTTGCCCATTGCGAATTAGTTTCAAAATTTGCTTCAGCTAAACCTCGATGCCATGACGCGCCGCATATTCAACAAGTTGTGGCCTTATTGTGGGTCCCGGCCGGTCCAAAAGCGAGGCCATGAAAAGCTCTATATCCTGAAAGTCGGTTTCCAGAAAAACAGCCTTCACCGGGCCAACGCTGGCGGGTGCCATGGAAATATGCCGGAAGCCAAGTCCCACAAGGGCCAGGGCCTCCAGAGGCCGGCCCGCCATTTCGCCACAAAGTGAAATTGGCACGCCCATGCGCTCTCCGGCTTCTACAACCTTTCGCAAGGCCCGCATGAATGACGGATTTAGCGTGTCATACCGTTGGGACAGACGTGGATGCCCGCGGTCCGAGGCAAACATGAACTGAATGAGGTCGTTCGACCCCACCGAAGCAAAGTCGACATCATTTAAAAGGTGATCGAGTTGCCATAAAAGCGACGGAACTTCGATCATGACACCAAGGGAGACTTTATCGGGAACCGGGCCGCCACGGGTTTTTGTGCGCGCCATCTCCTGCTCGAAAAGAGCCTTGGCTTCGCCAAACTCATAAGCGTCCGCCACCAGCGGGAACATCACCCGCAAATGCCGCCCGGCGCTGGCGCTGATCAGCGCCCGCATCTGCAACTTCAGCAATCCCGGCCGATCGAGCGCCATGCGCAAGGCGCGCCAGCCTAGGGCCGGGTTATCCTCCTGGGGACGGCGCAGGTACGGCAAAACCTTGTCCGAGCCGATATCAAGCGACCGGAATACCACCGGCCGGTCACCGGCGGCATCGAGGACGGCCCGGTAATGACGCCTTTGTTCTTCGAATCGGGGAAACCGCGAGGCGATCATGAACTGAAGTTCGGTGCGAAACAGTCCAATACCGGCGGCGCCAGAATCGTCCAGATTGGGCAGATCGACAAGCAGACCTGAATTAATATCGAGCGTAAACGGGGTTCCCTCTCGGCTGACGCTGGAAACTTTGCGCAAAGCGGCATATTGCGCCTGCTGACGGGCGCGAAACCGGACTTTGTCGGAAAATGCACTGACAACATCGAGATCGGGCCGGATATAGACCTCGCCGCTTTCGCCATCGACGATAATGGCGTCACCGGGCTCAATCCGGTCGGCAAGCCCTTCAAATCCACCCACCGCCGCTACCCCGAGTGCGCGTGCCACGATGGCGACATGAGAGGTCAGGGAGGTGTCTTCGATGATCAGGCCACGCAATCGGCTGCGGTCGTAGTCCAACAGCTCCGCCGGACCCATATTGCGGGCGATAACAATGGCATCTTCGGGCAGGTCCTCGGCCGCCGGCGCGGTGGTTTTACCCGCCAGATGACGCAATAGTCGCCGGGCAAGATCGTCAAGGTCGTGAAACCGCTCACGTAAATAGGGATTGGTCTGGCGCAGCATCCGCGCCCGCATTTCATTTTGCACCCGCTCAACCGCGGCTTCAGCCGTCAGCCCCGACCGCACCGCCTCTTCAAGCTTGCCGCTCCAGCTCTGGTCATGGGCGAACATGCGATAGGCTTCCAGCACATCGTGATGTTCCCCCCCCAGCGCCAGATCGGAGGACGCCAGCATCACATCGACCGAAAGGCGGAGTTCCGCCAGCGCCGTGTTCAGCCGACCGGCTTCATATTCCACATCGTCCGAGATAATGACATCGACCACCACCCGGGGTTCGTGCAGCACCGCATAACCAAGGGCGATCCCATCGGTCAGCGACAGCCCCAGCCGGTGCAGGGACAATTTCTGGCCGTGGTCGGTGGCGGCGGCGGTCGGGGCAGTGCCGAAATTTCCCGTGGCAAGGGTTTCGGCAATCACCATGGCGGTGATCTGCAGGGCCTCGATCTCGTCCTCGGTATAGGTGCGGGGGCTGACATTCTGCACCACCAGAACCCCGATGGTGCGCCCCGAATGCAGCACCGGCACCCCTAAGAAGCTGTGATAGGTCTCTTCTCCGGTTTCGGGACGAAAGGCAAATGCGGGATGGGACTGAGCGTCCGAAAGGGCGAGCGGGGTGGCGTCGGCGGCAATGGTGCCGACAAGCCCCTCGCCGAGTTTCAGCCGTGTCTGGTGAACCGCCGACCGCTTTAGGCCTTCGGTGGCGAAAAGCTCAACCTGGTCTCCTGGGACCGCGACATAGACCGAACAGACCTCCGCCACCATATTGGCGGCGATCAGGACGACGATCTGGTCAAGCCGGGTCTGGGCGCTATCCGGTCGCGCCATGATCTCGCGCAACCGGCGCAGCAACATGCGCGGCCCCGCGGCCGGTGGCACGCCACTTTGGGTATTGCCGTTCATTGCCGGCGACCCGGCCACGGGTGGCAGGCCAGGCCTCCCGTGGAATGATATATCACCGCCGGGCCCTCAATCTTCGTCGAGTCCGTAAACCGTATGCAGCGTTCGCAAGGCCAGCTCGGCATACTCCGCTCCAATAAGGACGCTGACTTTGATTTCCGAAGTGGTGATCGCAAGAATATTGATACCCTTTGACGCCAGGGCCTGAAACATCTGCGCCGCAACACCGGCATTGCTGCGCATGCCGACACCGATCACCGACACTTTGACGATATTCGCCGATGAGGTGAGGTCGTGGTAGCCAATATCGGCACGGGCGTTTTTCAGCGTTGCCAGGGCGCGATCAAGATCGGCGGTGGGAACCGTGAAGGTCATGTCGGTGTTCTGGCCATCGTCGGAGATATTCTGCACGATCATATCGACATTGATGCCGGCGTCGGCCAGGGGCACGAATATCCGCGCCGCGACACCAGGTTTGTCCGCCACTTTGACCAAGGTGACCTTGGCTTCATCCTTGGCGTAGGCAATGCCGCTGACGACTTGGCTTTCCACGATTTCATCCTCGTCGCAAACAAATGTGCCGATGTTTAAGTCAAATTCCGGCACATCCGATGGGTAGGCGTCCGGAGCCGCAAATGTCGAACGAACGCGTAAACGAACCCTGTGAACCATGGCAAGTTCCACCGACCGGGTCTGCAGAACCTTGGCCCCTTGCGATGCCATCTCAAGCATCTCTTCATAGGATATTTTGTCAAGCTTGCGCGCGCCGGGCACGATTCTTGGGTCAGCTGTATAGATTCCGTCGACATCTGTATAGATATCGCAGCAATCCGCACCAATCGCAGCAGCCACCGCAACCGCACTGGTATCGGAACCACCGCGGCCAAGCGTTGAGGTGCGGCCCTCCTCAGAAAGACCCTGAAAACCGGTAATGACACAGACTTGGGCATCGGCGAACCGCGCCACCAATTTGTCTATCGCCATACCGGTGATTCGCGCCGCGCCATGAACCGAACTGGTCTGCACACCGGCCTGCCAGCCGGTCCAGGACCGTGCCGGTACTCCGATATCCTGAAGCACGATGGCCACAAGACCGGCGCTGACCTGCTCGCCGGTGGAGACAATGGCATCGTATTCGCGCGCATCGTGAATGGACGCCGCTTCGCGGGCGAGGCCGGCAAGGCGATCGGTTTCCCCCGCCATGGCGGAGACCACCACGGCAATCTCGTGGCCGGCGTCAAATTCCCGTTTCACATGGGCAGCAACATTGCGAATCCGCTCAATGCTGCCTACGGACGTGCCGCCGAATTTCATCACCAGGCGCGCCATGAGCCACAGATCCTTCCAATCGGTCCGGCCCTTGTTGGAAATAGCCGAAGGCGGCGTATAGATAACGGGCGCGCGCCCATCAAACAACTGGTAGAATTTTTCCATGACCAACCAGGAGCATCGAACTTTGAAATCAAAGCCGGCCGCCACTGTTGATCCAGCCGAAATTGAACGTTTCTCCGCCCTGGCGGCCGAGTGGTGGGACCCCGACGGCAAATTTCATACCCTGCACAAATTCAATCCGGTGCGCCTGGGGTATATCCGCGATACTGTGGTGCGGCATCACAGCCGCGATGCTAAAGGCCTGAAAACCCTGAGGGGTCTGAGCGTACTCGACATCGGTTGCGGCGGTGGGCTCCTGTCAGAGCCCCTTTGCCGCATGGGCGCCGATGTGACCGCTATTGATCCTTCGGAAAAAAATATCCACACCGCCAGAGCCCACGCCGCCCAAGGCGGTCTAAAAATCGACTACCGCGCCACCACCGCCGAAGACCTGGCGCAGACCGGCGTCATTTTCGACATTGTTCTGAACATGGAGGTCGTCGAGCATGTCGCCGATGTGACGCTGTTCCTTCAGACGGCGGCGGCGATGACCAAACCCGGTGGTATGATGTTTGTCGCCACCTTGAACCGAACCCTTAAAGCCTTCGCCCTGGCCATTGTCGGAGCCGAATATGTGCTGGGCTGGCTGCCGCGCGGCACTCACACCTGGGACAAGTTCGTCACTCCAGAGGAAATCAAGACCGCCCTGAAGCCCGCCGGCCTGTCCGTGACCGACGAAACCGGTCTCGTTTTCAACCCCCTGACCGACCGCTGGTCACTCGCCGCCGACATGGACGTCAACTACATGATGGTGGCGAAAAAAGTGGGGTAGGGGTTTTGTTTATCTGCTGAAAATCGGCACCGGGGGTTTTGGCCGCACGGTCAGAAGTTTGATTATGTCTTTATAGAGGAATTTCTTTTCAATCAGATCGAGCCCGGCGGCGTCCAGATATTGCTCTGTGTTGCGATCAAATTCAGCGCCATAGGCAAATCGCACCCAGGGCCTCCACAATTTCATGATAAAGCGCCGCAGCGGGTCCTCCGAAATGGCGTATTCCAGAATGCGGATGGTGCCACCGGGGCGGCACACTCGGGCAAGCTGCTCAAGAGCGGGCTGCTGGTGTTCGGTGTCGAGCACGCAAAACAAAAATGTCGAAATGACACTATCGAAGCTGTCGTCGGCGAACTCCAGCTCAAGCACATTCATTTCACGCAAATCGACCGCCGTTCCCAGCTCCTCCTTGCGCCGCCGGGCGCGCTCGAGCATTGCCGGACTAAGGTCGATACCGGTAACTTCGCAAGTGTCGGGATAGTAGGGAAAATTGCGCCCGGTACCAACACCCGCATCAAGCAGAGCGCCACTCAATCCATCCATTATCAAAGGGCGTAAGGGTTTATAACGATTTTGCTCAAAAGACTGGTCGAGAAAATCATAAATCCAGGCGATGCGATTATAAGTCTTTTTTTTGTCCATCGAAGCTCCGCAGAACACCAAAACAGTTCAGTTAGAGCATATTGTATTCAGATGGTAATGGCACCAGCCTTGATGCCGATCAAACAATCTTTATTGCCTTCCTGTGGGGCTTAATCCACCCCCTCAACCATTGATTTTATTTTCCGCGCCTTTTCAAAATGGTCCAGACGGTGGGTCAATATCCACCACTCGGCCGCCTCCATCAGCAATTCAGGGTCATCGTTCTCGTTTTTAAAAAAGGCATAAAACGACAAACCGACCCCTGATCCTTTTTGGGCGATTTTTGCACTACAGACGTCAATGATTCTTCGCTTCAGGGAGGCCCTCATAGCCTTGTATCAATTCCCGCGATTTGCGTTTTTCAAGGAAAACAAAGCCCGAGTTTGATGCCGGACCTGACTACAACTTTAGCGCGAAAATGTTTGCAAAACACCGGGCTTATTCCGCAATAGTCCGCAGCTCGCCCAAATGCCGGTCCCAGCCGGCATCAAGCGCCATGAGAATGCCAAGCGCCGCATCGCCCGCCGCCGCGCTGATGCCTTTGTGTTCGACGGTTAGTTTTGTGCCGCCGTGCACCTCCTCCAGCGTCCAGATGACCGTGGTGAAGACACTGTTCAGCGGCTTGATCGTGAACGTGTAGACAAGCCGGGAGGGCCGAACGGTGCCCCAGCAGATTTTTGTCGTCGAACCATCTTCGGTCGTGCCAGTCATGGCAAAATCTTCATTATCAGCCAGATCCGTTTCGGCGGGATGAAACCACAGGGCGAGTTTGTCCTTTTCAGTCAGAAACGCCCACACGGTTTCGCGCGAGGCGGAAAAAAACACCGTTTTTGTAATGATTGTGTCAGTCATTCTGAACTTTCCTTTTGTTTCTTTGTTCGTTTTCAGCCTGACATCCCAGAACCGGTCGAAATAGCCGAGCCAGTCGGACACCGATTTCATCGCCTGGGGTTCAAGATGATTTATGCGCTCGCGACCGGCGGTTCGGACCGAAATCAGCTGGCCCTCCTCAAGAATGACCAGATG
>QILX01000291.1 GCA_003232175.1 Hyphomicrobiales bacterium
GGTTACGATACCATGGTCGGTGAGCGGGGCCTGAAGCTCTCCGGTGGTGAAAAACAACGGGTCGCCATCGCCCGCACTTTACTGAAGGCTCCTCCAATCCTGATTCTCGATGAGGCCACATCGGCGCTGGACAGTCTGACGGAAAAAGAAATTCAAACGGCCCTCGCCGTGGCATCCAGGGGACGAACCACCCTGGTGATCGCCCATCGCCTGTCAACGATCATCGACGCCGACCAGATCCTGGTGCTTGAGGCAGGGCGTGTCGCCGAACGATGGATGGAATTTATGCATCATTATGGCGCCGGCAGCAGGAAGCCGCCGATGCCGAGGCCGCCCAATCGGCAGCGTCCGGAGACCAATCAGACGGCCCGGAATTTAATACCGGAATTGTCGAGGCCGGTGATCAGCGGATGAGCGGGCGGGCCTTGCGGGAAGCAAAAGACGAAAAACCCCCAGCTCTGGCAACCCTGACGGATACCGATACGGCACGGTAAGAGAACCACCGGCTGGTGGGTATATAATCAAGGTCGGAGCCGGTATATATTCACCACCGGACCGCAAAGTTATGAAGACACAACATCAATTCGAGACTCGGTTGAACCGTTCCTGATACCTATTCACCGTATCGGTCGGCCTTTTGTCGCAGCCGCCGCCGTTGCTTCGGTGGTTTTGTGGATTTTTTTGGGGTTTGGTGTTTTTATCGCCGGTATGCTGGTGACGCTTTTTGTCGCCGCATTTTTCCGCGATCCACCCCGGGTGGTGCCCCTGACCAAAGGGCTGATCGTGGCACCTGGCGATGGTCGCATTGTTGATATCACAACGGTTGAGCCACCGGACGAGCTGGGGCTGGAACCTGGTGAGCGGGTGCGCATTGCGATATTTCTTTCGGTCTTCGATGTTCACATCCAGCGGGCGCCCATCGCCGGACGTATTGCCCGTTACATCTATACGCCCGGCCGGTACACCAATGCTGTCAACCCCAACGCCGGGCGTGAAAATGAGCGAAAGGCGATGATCATTGAGACTGCCGATGGCACCGAGATCGCGGTGGTCCAGATCGCCGGATGGATTGCACGACGAATTGTTACTTTTCTTGGCGAAGGCGAGCCCCTGGGCATCGGCGAGCGCTATGGGCTCATAAGGTTCGGCAGCCGCGTGGAGCTTTATCTGCCCTCCGGCGTCGCGGCCCAGGTCGGTGTAGGGCAGTATGTCAGCGGTGGCGAAACCGTGCTTGCCGATGTTGACAGCGGCCTTGCCGCCCGTGAAATGATAACGATTTGACGACCCGTTGCAGGAGAAAGGCGAGGGTTCCTTCTTGACAGGTCCCGGTACGCGGAGGTTGGTGTGAGGGAAAAATTCTCGGTCGAAAAACTTGACCCCGAAGGCGCGCGGCGGCGCCAGCGGCGTTTAAGATTTGGCCGGGTGCCGATTAATTTTTTACTGCCAAACGCGGTTACGCTGCTGGGGCTGGTCGCCGGTGTGACTGCCATTCGTTTTGCTTTCGAGGGCCGGTTTTCCGACGCTGTCCTTGCCATCCTGCTGGCCGCCATTCTCGATGGCCTTGACGGGCGCATTGCCCGGGCTCTTCGATCCACGTCGCGATTTGGCGCCGAGCTGGATTCCCTAGCGGATTTTGTCAGTTTTGGTGTCGCCCCTGGCATCGTGCTTTATGCCTGGACCCTGAATAGCCTGGGGGCCGTCGGCTGGATTGTTGTGATGGCGTTTGCAGTGTGCAGCGCTTTGCGACTGGCCCGGTTCAATGTCACCTTGGAAGATCCGGACCAGCCAAGCTGGATGGCGCGGTTTTTTGTCGGTGTCCCGGCGCCGGCGGCGGCAATTGTTGCGCTGATACCGTTATATTTTTCCTTGCTGGGCCTACCCGAGTTACCCGGTGGAGCGATTATCACACTGATTTATACCGGTTTTATCGCCATACTCATGGTTAGCCGCTTGCCAACCTTTTCGGCCAAGATGCTTGGGCAGCGCGTTCGGCGCGATATGGTCATGCCGGGGTTGGTGGTTTTTGCTGTATTTGCCGCGGTCCTTGCCAGCTACACTTGGTTGACGCTGGCTGTGGGTTCGCTGCTTTATCTTGCCGCCATCCCTTTTGCATTCGCCCGGCATCGGCAATATGCCAGCGGCCGGCGGGTTGCCGCCGAGGCCCCCTCGGAGCAATCAAAAACCGAAAGCAAAACGGACTGATCAAATGGGCCGGCTGTCGAGTGGCACCGATCCATGGACCGCGGGCGGTTTTTTTTGTCGGGGTACAACCGTTCCACTGGTCGCAATGGCATAAGCCAGAGCCATCGCCAGCAGACCCAGCCACCAGGCGGTCCACAAGGAATGGGTGGTTACGAACGCGGCAATGGCAAAAGTGAACAACGCCAGAATGTGAGGCAGTCTGTCATCGCTCACGGTTGTGAGCCCGCGCCACATGGCCCAGATAATGCCCATCATCGCCAGGGCCCCCAACAGCCCCATGTCGGCCCAGACCTGAAGAAAGGCATTGTGCGGGTGGTAGATAGTCGAATCGGTAAAGTACAGATTGGCGATTTCAAGTGAGTTGGACCTAAATGTCGATCCCAAACCATGACCGAAAATCGGGGCCTCCATGACAAATCGCGCAACCGCATCCCAGATTTCGGCACGAACCAGAAAGCCAAACTTGTCGGCAGTTCCCAAACCGACGGCAAATTCGAATATCACTGGATAAATGATCGGCGCTGACAACAGCACCGCCACGACAAATACAAATGCTACATTGAGGACCCACCGAGGACGCCATATGGCAGCCAGATAGATCACAACACTGGGTAAAAGACCCAACATCACGGTGTCGCTCTCTCCGGTAAAATTCAGCAGCCAGATCGCGATGGGCGGCAAAATTCCATAGAGGCTATGCCCCAGTCGTTTTGTCAGCCACGGCGCGGCAAGCCACGAAAACAACGCCAAGGCCACAAATGTGCGGTTGAAATGGGCCAAAGAAAATTCCTTGGTCTTGTGCGCCAGCGGAAAAATCCATTCAGAGGCAACGCCCGTGAAGGGCTCAAGGGCCAGCAGCGCAGACACCAGGATCGAGCCCCAAAAAAGGCCCTTCATGATCCGTGACGACAACACTGTGCCTCGGATCATGACAAAAAAAACAATGCCATATAACCCCAGATAGACAACCACAGGCGCTACGGCAGCCCGTAGACTTTCGTAAAGTTCACTGCCATCGTAAACCCGCCAGGCAGCGATGAAGCCAAGAAAAATGAAGCCGCCTACAGAGGCAAAAACCCACCAGGGCGCCGCTTTGAAATAGTCGTGCCAGCTCGTTCGACTACGCCACAGATGAAAAAACGAAAACGCCAGGCCCACGGGCAGAAAATATTCTAGCCAATGGCCGCGAAACAGTGAGACCAGCGGGACCACGAACCCCAGAAAAACGACGATAAAGCCATCGATAACCCGGTCGACAGGCGCAGCGGAAACATCCCCCGGCCAGTAGGGTCGGCCTGATTTCACGTCACCCAAGGTATCGCGGTCTACAACACTCGTCATATTTCAGAACATTTCTGCATTCAAGCCGACCGCGTTTTGCCTGAGATATGTAAGGGGCGCAACCTATTTCCAGCCCCTATGCGCCGTGAACACTGCCCTGTCAACTTCGCGAGCTTGTCATACTCGCTCTTGCCGCCAGTGCAGCCCGCCGGAATGGGCGGTCGTTCCGATCATTATTCCGCGGGATCCGCAATTGGAGCCGTCGCTGAGGCGGGTGCGCCAGTAACGTGCGAGGCGCGGCGTTGGTCCGTCCGGCGCGCCTTCCAAGCCTGGAAGCTTTCGGCATAGACCGCCGGCATGGCCAGCAAAGTCGGGATGAGGATCAAGGTCAAAAGGGTCGAAAACGCCAACCCGAAAATTACCGCGGTGGAGAGCTGAACCCACCAGATGGCGGTGACGCCGCCTTGACTTATGGTGCGGCTGAAAAAGTCGATATTGACCATCATCGCCATGGGTACCAGGCCCATGATTGTCGTTATCGTGGTGAGCAGGATCGGCCGGATGCGCTGGGCCGAGGTCCGCAATACAGCATCGATGGTATTGAGCCCGTTGGCTCGCAGCCGGTTGAAAGTGTCCATGAGCACAATGGCATTGTTCACCACAATGCCGGCCAGGGCGACTATGCCGGTGCCCGTCATGATGATCGAAAACGCCTGGCCGGTGATCATCATGCCCACAAGCACGCCCATGGCCGACATCAGCACAGTGGAAAGGGTGAGGGCGGTCTGGTAGAAGCTGTTGAATTGGGTCACCAAGATTATGAACATCAGGAAAAGGGCGGCGATCGCGGCCTTGCCGAGAAATTCACCGGCTTCTTTTTGCTCTTCGTCGGCACCGCGGAAACGAAATTGCACCCCTGGTGGCCAGCTTTGCGCTTTGATCCATTCATCGACCTCGCCGACTTTGGTGTCGGGTAATATGCCGTCGATGACATTGGCTTTTACCAACATGGCAAACCGGCCATTGGCCCGGATAATGGTCGAGACCTTGGGTTCGGCGGACCGATTGATGAAATTGGTAATCGGCACCAGTCCCATTGGCGTTTGAATGCGCAACTGGTCCACCCGGTCGAAGGAGCGCTGATCCACAGGCAGCCGCAGCCGGATTTCGACCTCATCATCGCTGTCATCGGGGCGGTATTCGCCGATCATCAGGCCATTGGTAACCAGCTGGATCATAGCGCCCACCGAGGCGACGTCGGTCCCGAACCGGCCCGCTTCGGCCCGGTCGACATTGATTTCCCATTCGATGCCGGGAAGAGGGCGGCTGTCCTCGATATCGACCAGCCCATCGACGCTGTTTTCAAAGTACTGGCGGACCTGTCCGGTGACTTCGCGAACTGTGTCATAATTGGTCGCCGAGATCTCCAGGCGAACATGTTTGCCCGTCGGCGGGCCGCCCTCGATTTTGCGGATTTCGACCTTGACGCCGGCAAGCTTGGCGGTGCGCTGCCGGATTTCGGCGAAGATCAGCTTGGCCTTCCGTCGCTGGTCTACAGGGTCCAGCTCCATGGTCATCTGGCCGATGGTGTCGGCGGGCCGGTCCTGAATGTCATTGGGACTAATACCGCCGGGCCCCGAGCGCCCCGAGCTGAAGAAGAGATTTCTAACCCCTGCCACATCGAGAACTTCGCGTTCGACCTCAATCACCAGGTCCCGTTCTTCGACCGCGGAAAGGTTACCACGGGCCGACACCAGCACCACAGCTTCCCTGGGCTCCTCATCGACAAAAAATTCAACCCCGTTGTTGTATTTTATAAAGGCGAGGATAATGGAGGTGAACAGCGCCAGAGCCAGGACCAGCAACTTGGCTGGGTGGCGGATCACAACAGCCAGAAAACGCACATAAGCGCCGGTAAAGCCCGGAATTTCGCGATAATCGATGTTCGTATTGCCTGATAGTTTTTGAGCGGTTTCTATATCCTGTGTCGAGGCAATGGTGCGGCCGAAAATTCCGCCCACCACGGGCAGAAAGATCATCGCGGTGACTAAGGATGCCGAGAGCACGATGACCACCATGACCGGCAGGTAGCTCATGAACTCGCCTGAAACCCCGGGCCACATAAGCATCGGCAGGAAGGCGGCGAGTGTCGTGGCGGTCGAGGAGACGACGGGCCAGAACATGCGCTGGGCGGCCAGGACATACGCGGCGCGCTTGTGAAGCCCCTCGGCCATCTTGCGGTCGGCGTATTCGACAATGACAATTGTGCCGTCGACCAGCATGCCGACGGTCAGCACCAGGCCGAACATGACCATCATATTCACCGTCATGCCAAAAAGACCAACCAACAGGAAGCCGATCATGAAGGAGGTCGGAATGGCAATGCCGACCAGAATAGCGGAGCGCATGCCCAGGGCCGCGACAACAATGATCATGACCAGAGCGATGGCGGTCAGGATGGCGGATTGCAGGGACCCCAGGACCTCAAAAATGAATTCCGACTGGTCAAGAGTAAAACCGACCACAATGGCTTCGGGCCAGTCGGCGGTAAAATCGGCGACGACCTTGCGCACCGCTTCATTGTTGGAGACGATATTGGTGCCAATGCGCTTAACCACCTGAATAGCGATGGTCGGTTCGCCATTGAAGCGCGAAAAGCCCGTGGCGTCCTTGAAGGTGCGTTTGATCGTGGTCAAATCTCCCAGCCGGACAACCGCATCTCCATTGACCTTAACGGGAAGTTCGAACACATCGTTGGCGGTCTCGAACAGTCCCGGAACTTTGACATTGAACCGGCCAGCGCCGGTATCCAGGGCGCCAGCGGGCACTAACTGGTTGTTCCGGGTTACCGCTCGGATCAATTCGGACTGGGTGATATTGTAGGATTCCAGCGCGCTGAGATCGATATTGACCTCCAGAAGCTCCTCCCGCTGACCGTTCAGGTCGGCGCTCAATACCGTTGATATCGCCTCGATCTCGTCCTGCAGAGCCTTGGCTCTGGTGTAAAGGGTGCGCTCAGGCACCGCGCCTGAGAGGGTGACGATTATAGTGGGAATCAGTGAGAAATTGGTTTCGAATATGCGCGGTTCATTGGCGTCCGCCGGCAGATCGCCTTTTGCCAGGTCGACTTTGTTGCGCACGTCAGCCATGGCAATGTCTTTATCGAAATCGGCCCTGAACTCCAGCACGATACCGGCATAACCCTCACTGGCGGAGGCAGATATCTCCTTAAGCCCCTCAAGGCTCCGGAGCTGGGTTTCCATTGGCCGGACCAAAAGCCTTTCCGCATCCTCAGGGCTGATGCCGGCTTGCGAAATCGACACAAAAAATACCGGAATATCGATGTCCGGGTTGGCATCCTTGGGCACGGTAATATAAGCGATTGCTCCGGCGACAATCAGAACCAGCATCAGCGTCAAAACGGTCTTGGGGCGGTCCAGAATAGCCGCAAGGGCTGACATCATTGGGCGATCTCCGCCGTTTTATTTGCAGTATTATCGGGTACGCGTCTGACTTTCTGTCCAGCCCTTACATATTCATGACCCACGGTAATGACCGCCGGCGAAGGCGGCAGGCCAGACACCCAGACCCCGTCCTTGTCGCTGGCCAGAATTGTTACCGGCACAAATATCACCTTGTTCTCGTCGTCAACGATCCTGACGCCGATATCGCCACTATCGGTCAGGCTCAATACTGCGGGCGAAAACCGGTGGGCCATCACCGGCTTGTGGGGGATGGAGATTTGTGCCGTGACCCCGTCTTTGACCTCCAGGTCAGTGTTTGGGATTCTTATCTCGATGCGGAATGTCCGTGTGGCAGGATCAGCGGAGGAGGAAATGAAGCGGATCTTGCCTTTCACCACCTGTCCGGTCACCAGCTTGGCATTGGCGTCCATGCCGGTTTTGAGTTGGCCAATATCACGCTCGCCGACATAACCGACGACCAGCAGCGGCGACAGTTCGACCAAGGTGACGCAAAGTCCGCCAACGGAGATATAGGCTCCGATTTCCGCGGTGCGGGATTCAACAACGGCATCGAACGGGGCGACAATCCGGGTGCGCGTGATTTCAAGCTGCGCCCTGGCGAGGGCAGCTTTGGCGGCATCGTAATTTGCCCGCTGGGACATTTCCCTGTTCTTGGCGCCAAAGCCTTTTTTGCCAAGATTCTGGGCGACGTTATAGTCCAGGCTGGTCCACTCAACCGCAGACTCAGCCTGGGCCAATAAAGCACCCTTATCTGCCAAATCGAGCTGGCAAAGAACGTCACCTGCTTTGACCAGTGCGCCTTTTTTTGCCGGGGTTGCGATGACCCTTCCGGCCGTCTCCCCACGCACTTCAACCCGGCGCGCAGCTTCTGTCCGTCCGGTCACGGCAAGTTCGGAAAACCGCTGTTCTGCCTCGAGGACTTTGACCCGGACCGAAGGCAGGGGCTTGTCTTTGCGATCGGACAGCTTTGCCGGTTTGTCCGTTGCGGTCGCGGTATCGGCGTTGGCGTCCATGGGCATGTCGGAGTCGGCAAGTCCTTGGGCCTGCTCGATTAGTTTGTCTGACCCCATCCATGCGGCAAGTGTAATGACGATGGCGCCGGCCCACAGGTAAGACCCTTTTATTTTCATGAAAATATTACCTTATTCCGCGGCTTCGCCAAGCGTCGGCGGGGTTTGGATGGC
>QILX01000243.1 GCA_003232175.1 Hyphomicrobiales bacterium
CCCACGGCAGCGGGCGAAGCACAAATCGTCGATGCCAAGGTAAGTCAATCAGGCGAAAATTTTAGCTTTGACGTTACAATACGCCACGCTGAAACCGGCTGGGATCACTACGCCAACAAATGGGATGTTCTGGCGCCATCGGGCGATGTTCTGGGGGAAAGAGTGCTGGTGCACCCCCATGTCAACGAACAGCCCTTTACCCGCGCCCTGACCGGCGTCAGCATTCCAGCCGGCATCGGCCATGTCATGATCCGTGCCTACGACAATGTGAATGGTTTCGGCAAGCAGCGGTTCAGGGTCAACCTGCCCGGGCGATAGGGTAAATTCCGACTATGCGGCACCGGCCTGTTGTTCAGCCGTGGTTCGGTCTGTTGCGGTTTCTCCAGTTTCGGACCCGATCTTTCGGGCGTCCAAAACATTCGCAATGCTTTCATAAAGCTCAACAGGCATAAGTGGCTTGCCCAGAATTGCATCCGCGCCAATCTGCCTGGCCAAAAGAACTCGAGGATGAAGCGGCGCTGCGGTGACGATGATGATGGGAACGTTGTGGTTGGGACACGGTTTTTCACCGCGCAGCAACTCAACAATGTCATAGCCGTCATGATCGCCAAGAAAAAAATCCAGTAGGACGAGGTCGATATCCTCGGTTGCAATCAACGAAAACCCGCCAAGGGAATCCTCGGCCTCAAGGACACGCCGAACGCCAAATGCCTCCAAAAGCGCCACCAGCACTTTACGCATATGGGCATTGTTCTCAACAACCAGAATGTCCAGCTCGGAGAGATCCAGCACGGCCCTTCCTTTTCTCGGCCCCGACGGGCAGGTTTTAAGAAGCAATTTGCCATCTGGGGATTAACCATTGGTTTACGGTTTTGTCCCGATGGGGTGATGGGTGGTTTTTTTCCACTCATAGGGCCGACGGAAGAACCTCCAAACGGCAAAATAGCTCGCCAGCGATACCCCAAGCCAATACACCAGCAGAAGTGGCAAATGCCACAACAGCTGCACCTTTCCGGTTCGGTAGAGGCCTAGAATGGCAATTTGGAACGCCACGCCAAAACCGAACAGCAGATTGACCGCATTGAGCACCAAAAGCCAGTCAAAGGCAGTATAAGCCTGGGGCAGGAACAAGGTTCCCGCTGCCGTGGACCAGGTGAAATAGACCACAAACAACGGATAGCTCAAAGCTGACAGGACAATGCCGCCGACGATCGCCTGAAAGGTAAGAAAACCTGAAATGCCAAGCTGGCGAAGCAGTTTCAGCGGATTGTTCATGTGAACGGCATAGGTCTGAAGCCACCCTTGCAACCAACGCTGGCGCTGGGCAAACCAGATGCGCGGGGTTGCCGCCGCTTCCTCCAAGGTCAGGCTGTCGAGCCAGCCGCATTTATATCCAAGGCGAGCAAATCGGATGCCCAGATCGGCATCTTCGGTGACGTTGAAGGCATCCCAGCCACCGGCATGAACAAGCGCCGACATGCGAAAATGATTGGACGTGCCGCCGAGCATCAACGGTAGATCCAACCGGTCCAGCGCCGGCAGGATAACCTCGAACAAAGCGGCATACTCAATTGCGAACTGCCTGGTCAGCCAGGTCTGGTTGGAATTATAAAATCCCAACCGGCACTGGAAACAGGCAATTTGCGGCGGGCTTTGCGCAAAGGCACGGGCGGCGTAACGCAACTGGGAAGGCTGGGGTATGTCTTCGGCGTCATATACAGCAACCAGAGTGCCGCGCGCGCGCGCCAGGGCATAATTCAACGCCTTTGGTTTGGTGCGCGGCAGGGAAGGCGGAACGACGACAACGTCAAAACAACCCGGCAGAACAAGGGCGCCAACCGCCTCTCGGGTCTGGACATCATCCTTTTCGAGCACCAGTTTAATGTCGAGGCGTGCCCGAGGATAATCAAGCGCCAAAAGGGCCGCTACGACCTGGTGCACAATGGCCGCCTCGCGGTAGAGCGGCACAAGCACGGTATAAACCGGCAGATACCGGTCCTCCTCGCGGCTTGGACAGTTTGGCGGCCTTGGTCGCGGCCTTCGGCCCATAAATGCGGTGAAATAACAAGATAACCGAAATACCGAAACCAGCAAAAAGATGCCGGCCAGAGCCGTCCCCACCGCCAAAGACGCCGCCGCCGGGACCAACCACAGCCCCGTTGAAATACCGGCCCCGATGACCACCAGGGCCAGGATCTGCCACAGCGCCAGGCGGCGGTGAGCTGAAAATCCCGGCCTCGATCTCTCTAGATTCCAGATGGCGTTATCGGTGAACCTGGATGAAAAAGCATGATCAATCAAAGATCGCAGCGTTGAAGGAGAAGCGATGGCATCGATGACCCGATGCCCGCCGGCGCCGCTCACCCCCAAATGCCCCAAAGTCGTCGCGGAAGGGTCGCGGGGGGCAGCGACGACAAAGGTCGCCCCACTACGGTCCCGCAAGCGCAGCCATAAAAACCGCATACAACTGCCAACTTCAATGGGATCGACCTCAACCTCGAACCGATCCATGTTGCGCGGCAAGAACGCCAGATCATGATAATCGGCCAGGGTCCCATAAAGGACCTCTTCTTCAACCAGGCCTTCGGCGAGGGCGATTTCAACCGCCGATGCCTGGGATTGTCCCATGGCCCGACGAAATGCCGGCAGGACCAGCGGTGGCATTTTTCCGTTATCGACGAGAAATTGTTCAAAAGAGGTCTGGGACCGGATTTCGCCGAGTCCGACCGCCACCGGATCAACCCGGTGAGCTGCGCGCAACGCCGAACCCCGCCCCTCAGCCATTTTAACTTTACCGCAATTTTACAGCGACCATATGATTTGCCTGGCCGCCGCTGAAACGATATTCTATTCAGGAGACGGGATTTGTACGTGTCAACGAAACATGTCAAATCGTGAGTGTTTTGCTCGCAAACGTTGTAGACGATGATTTTTTATACTATCAATACGTGCAAAATTGGAGTATTCGCCCCGTGTCGCGCTTTCTGACAACCGCATTTTATCTGTTTCTGGCAGCCATGATCGGAGGGGCCCCGGCACAGGGGCTCGCGGCCGAGGATGACGATACGGTCACAGCGGACTGGGGCGGACGGGAGCTGACACCGCCCGGAGGTCAAATTCGTTTTCTGACCGACAGCGACTACCCGCCGTTCAACTATTTTGATGAAGACGCCCAGCTCACCGGATTTAACATCGATGTGGCGCGGGCTGTGTGCGAAGCGCTGAACATTGTGTGCTCCATCGAACCCAGGGCCTGGGACGAGTTGCTGCCCCGGCTCGAGGCCGGCGATGCCGACGCGGTGATAGCCTCTCTCGCCATTACGCCCAAAACCCGTGAGCGGGTGCAGTTCACCGACCCGTATTACCGAATTCCCGCCCGCTTTGTGGTCCGGTCCGACACCGATATTCAAAGCGTATCGCCCAGCGCCTTGAGCTCAAAACGCATCGCGGTGGTCAAGGGCACATCCCACGAGGCGTATTTGCGCAGTTTTTTCTCACAATCCACAATCGTCACTTACGAAAGCGAAACCGGTGCCCGCAGTGCCTTGCGGTTTGGCAAGGTCGATGCGCTGTTCGGAGATGGCATCAATATGATGTTCTGGCTCAACGGGGCATCGTCGCGCCGGTGCTGCGCCTTTCGCGGCGGCGCCTACACCGAAAGCCGGTTTTTCACCGAAGGCGTGGGCATCGCGGTTGCCAAAGGCAATGACAAACTGGCGGCCATCCTGTCCAAGGGATTGGACCGAATTCGCAAAAACGGCAGTTTCGAAGAGCTGCTCCTGCGCTATTTCCCCATGAGCCTCTATTAGGGCCAATTTTACCGCGCCAGTGCCCGGTCTTGCGATCAGCCCTGAATATTAGCGCAAACGCCGGAACGGCAGCAGCAGCGACCACAGCAGGCCGGCGGGTTTTTCGTCCTGATAGGGCGTCAGACCGATGGTCATGTCGATGTGCCCAAGGCGCGGTTGCGGCTTATAGGTGCGGAAAATCCGGTCCCAGATGGAGAGGTTGAAACCGTAATTGGAATCGGTCTCCTCGCGGATTTCCGAATGGTGCACCCGGTGCATGTCCGGGGTCACCACCACCAGGCGGACCCAGCGGTCAAGCCGCTGGCCCAGATCGAAATTGGCATGGCTGAACATCGCCATGGCGTTGAGCACGACCTCGAAAATCAGAACCGCCAGGGGCGAAGCCCCAAGCGCCACCACAACCCCCATCTTGTAGAGCATCGACAGGGCGATCTCGATGGGGTGAAACCGGGTGCCGGTGGTGACATCGATATCCCGGTCGGCATGGTGAACCTGATGCAGACGCCATAATATGGGAATTTTATGGGTCGCCACATGCTGCAGATAGATGGCGCAATCCAGCGCAAGTATGGCGATCAGGGTCTTGAGCCAGACCGGCCAGTCGGTGAGGGCCAACAGACCCCAACCGCGGGATTCGGCAATGGCGGCCGTGCCAACGGCAACCAGCGGGAACGTGAAGCGCACAAACAAAGAATCGATCACCACCAGGCCCAGATTGGTGAACCAGCGGCGCGGTTTGGACAGGCTGAGCTCGCGCCGTGGCATCAAAGCCTCGACAATGGCCATGAGCGCAAAAACACCGACAAAAACCGTTAAGCGAAGGGTGGCCTCGCTAAGGCCGAGAAAATATTCCATAGATGATATATAAAAGCGTTGCGCCCGCGTGAAAAGCTCTACTCTTCGCGAGGGCTTGTTACCTCGGTTTTTCCACAAGAGGTAAAGACCGGTTCACCGGACAGGTTCGGCCATCCATTAGAAGCTATTGTTAATTCGTCCGGTGGCGGGCCAAAACCGTGCGCTCGATGCCGGCGCAGACCAGACGGTCCAGACCAAAACGGTTGCGCAGGATTTGCAGAATTCGCAATTCTTCAGTATTGACATTGAGGTCCGAGGCTGCCACTTCGACCGCCAGCGCATAGGCGGTGTCATGCAGTTTTTCCGGCAGCGCGCCACTGACCAGCCCAAGCACGGTTTCAAGCCCCTCGTCGTCGTCGAGGATCTGGGCGCAGGTCTGGGCCGTCGAAATCAGGTTTTCCTCACTGAAGTCAGCAAAAATCGGCAGGTTGCGGATTATGCTGCCTATACGTCTGAGTTCAGCATCATTCATGCTCCGATCCGCCGCCGAAACAATGACCATCACATAGATGAGGGCGGCATGGTGGCTGATTGTCTGGTTCATTGGCGGCTCCGGGTGGCTGGCTTTAAGGGCGGGTTTGCGAGGGTCAGTTCTTTCGAAGTAAGTGATGCGCCCGGCGCCCGCAAGAGTATAATCCTTTCTGGCTGGATCAGCGCCGATTGATCACAAAAGGCTCTGGGGCTAAACAGGGGCCGCGCCAAACCATTTTCACGGAGCCAGATGCCGATGACCGATCCCGCCAATTTTGGGGAGCTTGCCGAACATGCCCGGGCATGGCCGTTCGAAGAGGCCCGCAAGGTGGTCAAGCGGATCAAGGGCCGCGACCCCGACCAGCCGGTGGTCTTCCAGACCGGTTACGGCCCCAGCGGCCTGCCTCATATCGGCACCTTTGGCGAGGTCTGCCGCACGGCCATGGTGCGCCACAGCTTCGAGGTTCTGACCCGGGGCGAAGTGCCAACGCGCCTCATCTGCTTTTCAGATGACATGGACGGATTGCGTAAAGTCCCCGGCAATGTGCCCAACCCGGACATGCTCGCAGCCTTTGTCGAAGTTCGTGACGAAACCACCGGCGCGATCCTCCAGAACCCCTCGCCGCTGACCTCGGTGCCCGACCCATTTGGCACCGCGTCAAGTTTTGCCGACCATAACAACGACCGCCTGCGCGCCTTTCTCGACGGTTTCGGTTTTGCCTACGAGTTCGCCAGCTCGACCGAGACCTACCGTTCAGGACGCTTCGACGACACCTTAAAACTGGTGCTGGAACGCCATGACGAGATTCTCGACATCGTGCGTCCCCTGCTCGGCCCCGAACGGCGGGCGACTTATTGCGCCTTTTTGCCCATTGTCGAGGAATGGCGCGGCGAAAAGCGCCGTCAGGTATTGCACTATGTCAAGCTGTTGGAGGCAAGGCCGGATGACGGCGTGGCGATCTTCGTCGAACTTAACCCAAAAAGCGGCGACACTGTCGGGAAGCCTTTCGAGCACAAAACTACCGGGGGACATTGCAAGCTGCAATGGCGGCCCGACTGGGCTTTGCGCTGGGCGGCGCTCGGAATCGACTATGAAATGTCAGGCAAGGATCTGATCGATTCGGTCAAATATGGTGGCCGCATCTGCAAGGCCATCGGCGCCAACCCGCCCGAGGGTTTTAACTATGAGCTCTTTCTGGACGAAATCGGCCAGAAGATTTCCAAATCCAAGGGCAATGGCATCACCATCGATCAATGGCTGCGCTATGCCTCGCCGGAAAGCCTCAGCCTTTACATGTATCTTTCGCCCCGCAAGGCCAAGCGGCTGCATTTCGACATCATCCCCAAGGCGGTCGATGAATATCTGACATTTCTTGGCAAATACCAACAACTGGAAGACGACAAGCGCCTGGAGAACCCGGTCTGGCACATTCATGCCGGTAATCCGCCGGCCAGCGAGGTGCCGATATCCTTTGTCATGCTGCTCAATCTGGTCAGTGCCTCCAACAGCGTCGATAAATCGGTTCTGTGGGGATTTATCCGCCGGTACGCCCCCGATACCGCGCCCGAATCCCATAAAAAGCTCGATCAGCTTGTCGGTTATGCCATCAATTATTATGATGATTTTGTCCGCCCGACAAAAGTCTTCCGCCCCCCTGATGATCGCGAGCGGGCGGCCCTTGAAGCGCTGGATACAGCCCTTGCCGATCTTGCCGCCGACACCGATGGCGCCGATATCCAGACACTCGTTTACGAGATTGGCAAGTCCGCCGGCTTTGAGCCCTTGCGCGCCTGGTTCAGCGCCCTTTACGAGGTGTTGCTGGGGCAGAAGCAGGGTCCGCGGTTCGGCTCGTTTGTCGCCCTTTACGGCATCGAAGAAACGCGGGCGATGATCCGGGCGGCTTTGGAAGGGCAGCTTGGCAAGTAAACCGCCGCGTTTTGCTGCTTTTGTGTATTTGCTGAAGAATTTGGCTATAGTTCCAGCATGGACGTCAGTAAATTCTACAACAGCATAACACCCTTCAATCGTTTCGCCGATGCCGTCGAGATCAAGTCCTACCGGCCCCTGCCCGACGATTGGGTGGTGGCGGTTTCCGATGTTGTCGGCTCGACCAAGGCCATCCATGAAGGGCGCTATAAAACCGTCAATATGGCCGGCGCGGCGCTGATCACGGCGCTTATGAATGGCTTTGACGGCGCCGAATTCCCATTTGTGTTTGGCGGCGACGGCGCGGCGGCGGCGTTCCCCTCGCGCATGGCCGAGGCCGCTGCCCAGGCGATGATGGCAACACGGGTGTGGGTGGAAGAAGAGCTCGATCTGCGCCTTCGTGTCGGCCTCATAAGTGTTGGCAAAATCCGCGAAAACGGCAGCGATGTGCTGATTGCCCGCTACCGGGCCTCACCGGAAGCCTCATACGCCATGTTTGCCGGCGGCGGGGTGGTGTGGGCGGAAGCCGCGCTGAAAGCCGGCAAGATCGGCCTTGCCGAAGCGCCGGCGGGGACAAGGCCCGACCTTACAGGGCTCTCCTGCCG
>QILX01000126.1 GCA_003232175.1 Hyphomicrobiales bacterium
CCGCTGCCCGCGCCATTTCGGTGGTGGAATTTCTGGTCGACAAGGGGGTTAACCCCGCCCATCTGGTCGCCGCCGGTTTTGGCGAATACCAACCGCTCGATCCTGGCAATGATCTTGAGGCTTTCCGCAAAAACCGCCGCATCGAGTTAAAATTGACCGAAAGGTAGCGGCGGAGGCTTTCAAGGTGATCTGCGGCAGCGCTCTTTTTCGTTGATTCAAGTCTGTTCCATCCCACTCCCCCACCCGGCCACCCCATAGATTGTATCCTGGGGGTGGCCGGGTGGGGGAGTGGGATGGCACAGACTTACCTAAAATCAACGAAAAAGAATGTGGCCGGGTGGGGGAGCGGGATGGCACAGACTTAACCCTTAAATCAACGAAAAAACTCTTCGGGCCAGTGCTGATTATCCGGCAAAAATCTCCTAAACCAGGCCGCAAAAATCAGCGCCCCGGCTGGCCTGTTAAACGTTCCAGAACCGCGTCCGGCGATGCGAATTGCAATCGTGCCAGCCGGGCATAAAGGCCGCCCTGGGCCAGCAGCGTTTCATGGGAGCCTTCAGCGACAATGCGTCCCGCTTCCATGACCAAAATCCTGTCAGCGCTTAGAACCGTCGCCAGCCGGTGGGCGATAACGATCGATGTGCGTCCCTCCATCAGCCGGTTGAGTGCCCGCTGCACGTCACCTTCGCTTTCCGCGTCAAGAGCGCTGGTCGCCTCGTCGAGTAACAAAATCGGCGCGTCCTTCAGGATCGCCCGGGCAATGGCGATGCGTTGGCGCTGCCCGCCCGAAAGGGTCACGCCGCGTTCTCCGAGCTGGGTGGCGTAACCATCTGATAGCGCTTCAATAAAATCATCGGCCTGGGCGGCCTTCGCCGCGGCCCTGACGTCATCGTCACTGGCGTTGGGCCGGGCAAAGCGGATGTTGTCCGCCGCTGTGCTGGCGAACACCACCGTCTCCTGGGGCACGATGGCGATCGCGCGGCGCAGGTCCTGTGGCGCCAACTGGTCGGTCGACAGGCCCTCGATGGAAATTGTTCCCGCCGAGGGGTCATAGAACCGCAGCAGCAAGCTGAATAACGTGCTCTTGCCAGCCCCCGACGGCCCTACTAGAGCCACCCGCTCACCGGGCTTGATGGTGATATTCACATCCTCAAGCGCCAGCGTTTCAGGTCGCAACCTATAGGCAAAGCTCACTTTGGAAAACACAACATTGCCGCGCACCGGCTCCGGCAGCATCAGAGGTTGCGCCGGGGCGGCGATTTCAGGTTCGATTTCCAGAAGTTCAGCCAGCCGCTCCGTCGCCCCCGCTGTTGCCTGAACCTCTCCCCAGACTTCCGATAGCGCCCCCACCGCGCCGGCGGCGAAAACCGCATAAAGCACAAACTGTCCCAGCTCGCCCGCCGACATTGTGCCGTCAAGAACATCCTGGGCGCCGCCCCACAGGATCAACACAACCGAGGTAAAAACCAGAAAAATGATCAGCGATGTCAACCAAGCCCGCGCCCGAAGCCGCTGGCGCGCAGCCACAAACGATGTTTCCACCGCCGCGCCGAACCGGTCCAGAAACCGTTTTTCCTGCGTAAAGGCCTGAACCACCCGCATGGCGCCCAGCGCTTCGGACGCAAATGCGCTCGTATCGGCAAGCGTATCCTGAGCCTCGCGGGACAGACGCCGGACCCAACGGCCAATAAGGATCATTGGCGCCACGACCACCGGCAAGGCAACAAGCACCAGGCCTGACATGGCTGGACTGGTGACCACCATCATGAAAATGGCCCCGACCACCAGAAAGGAATTTCGCAAGGCGATGGACGCCGTTGATCCCACCGCAGATTTTATCTGGGTCGTATCCGCGGTCAGACGCGAGAGCACTTCACCGGTGCGGGCGTCGTCATAAAAGGCCGGGCTAAGGTCGAGCAACCGCGCAAACACCGCCCGGCGCAGATCGGCGACAACCCGCTCGCCAAGCCAGCTGACAAAATAAAACCGCAACGAAGCGGGCATTGGCATCGGTAAAGCCGTTATCGATAATACGGCGCATTGCCAGCGGTACGACAAGGGTCGTCCCCGCGGCCAGGATCAAAAAGCCCAGCGCCAGCGCCAGCCTGCCGCGATAAACCATCAAAAACGGCACAAGCGCTGCCAGCGGCGCCAGGTTTCCCGCTTTCGCCTTGGCAGCGCCCTTGTCCCGGTTTGATGCTTCAATTTCCGCCGGCGCCATCGTCCCCCCTTGCATACACGGCCGTGTGCAGCTTCTGACCACCGCGCCTACTTAGTTGCATCTATATATGGATGCAGCCGGTCAAACCAAGCCTTGTTCCGCCCGTAAAGACCAACCGATGATCCATTCCCGCGCATGCACCTGCGTCTTGGTCATTGTGCTTGGCCAAGGTCTGCGGTATAGGAAAGCCGAATTTCCACGGCGCGCCGGCTGGGCGCCCCTTAAATTTTTCCGGAACCGCCATGAAAAACGACATTCACCCAGACTATCACGAAATCACCGTGGTTATGACCGACGGTACCAGCTACAAGACCCGTTCGACCTATGGTGCGCAAGGCGATACCCTGACCCTTGATATCGATCCCACCACCCATCCGGCCTGGACCGGCGGCGGGCAGCATCTTGTCGACCGTGGCGGACGGGTGTCCCGGTTCAATAAAAAGTTCGAGAGCTTTCTCAAAGCCTGAGCGGACAGGTCAGCCCGCAACTTCAGTCAACGAATTTTCAGAAAACTGGCGGTGGCGTCAGCTTTTGTCGCTGCTGAAGGCGGCCTGAAGGCGGCTCATCTGTTCTGAAACCGGGTTTGAGCCTTCGGCGGGTATGAGCTTGTCATGGCCCATCATCATATCGATGCGGTAGACGCGCGAGTAGATGGTATCGCCGCGCTCTATGAGATTACGCAGTTTTTCCGGCAGATCGTCATAATTGGGGCGGTCGGGCAGGCCGCTGGGGGGTTTAAGCGGGATTTTGTTGGAATTTTCCCGCGCCTCGACCGGATTAAGTTCCCCTTGCGCCACAGCGCGCTGTAACAAAAGCCACGAGGCCAGCTGCATCAGCCGGGTGGTCAGCCGCATGCTTTCGGTGGCGTAGGAAAGTGCCGTCGGTCGGCCCAGATTGCGAGACTGCTCCCGCCCCTCGCCGTCCAGATAACTCGCGGTCTCCTCCACCAGCGTCATGCCTTCGGCAAAAACTTTTTGGAAGAGCTCGGATTCAGCAAACTTTTCACCGAAATTTACGGCAACCGTCGCCTCTGTACTCCGATCCGACATCATCACACCTCACTCGTTACTCATTCGCCGGCTGTTGTCGAAGCAATTGCCATGCCAGATGACAACTTGCCACGAGAGGGCAGAAAGATACAGCACTTGAAAAAAGCCGCCCGCAATATCAACCGTGATTATAGGCGATTTTACGACAAAAAAGGAGCCGCAAAATGCGGCTCCAAGTTTAACAGGGAGGCGTCAAACTAAGTGGGAAAACCCACTCGGTATCCAGATGACTGGATTACGCAATGAACAATCTAAAAACATTAAGTTAAAGAATGGTTAACAGACATAATCTTTGCAATTAATCTGCGTGCTACTGACGTTCGTCCAGAAAGAATTTTCGATTAAACCGGTTAACGGTCAGTTTTTAATGGGTAAATTCTAACAAGCGACCAGGGTATATATCTAACACCACTCCCGCAACGCCGCTCATTACCACATTCAATTATCATTTCAAGTTCAGCCGAAAGGTTTATTTGGCTGCCATGTCGCGGTAAGGTTCATTGCCGCCCGGACCTTGAAAATCAGGTTGGCAAAAGGCGCGAGGCAAACCAGGACCAGTAATGCAGAAAATTCCATCACAAATGGCAGCTATTACCATTTCGGCCCCCGGCGGCCCGGACGTTCTCATAACCGAACACCGCGCCGTGCCCTGGCCTCAAGACGGGCAGATCCTGATCCGGGTCGAGGCCGCCGGTGTTAACCGGCCCGACATACTTCAGCGCCTGGGGTTATACCCGCCCCCGCCCGATGCACCGTCGACCCCGGGGCTGGAGGTTGCCGGCGAAGTGGTCGCGATTGGGCGGGGACCCGACACAAGGCATAAGATCGGTGACCAGGTCACGGCGCTGGTTTCAGGAGGCGGTTACGCCGAATATTGCCTGGCCCATGACGTCCATGCCCTGCCGATCCCCTCCCCGTTGACCGCAATTGAAGCGGCGGGCCTGCCCGAGACCGTGTTTACCGTCTGGAGCAACATATTCATCCGGGCGGCGCTGAAACCCGGTGAGACCATTTTGATCCATGGCGGGTCCTCGGGCATTGGCACCACGGCAATCCAGATGGCCAAGGCCCACGGCGCCACGGTATTTGCCACCGCCGGTTCCAAGGCCAAATGCGACGCCTGCCTGAAACTGGGCGCCAAAAAGGCTTTCAACTACAAAAACGAAGATTTTGTCGAGGGTATAAAATCGGCCACCGGCGGCCATGGCGCCGATGTCATCCTCGATATGGTCGGCGGCGACTATATCGAGCGCAATTTCAAAGCCGCCGCGACCGAAGGCCGGATCGCCCAGATCGCGTTTTTGAACGGCAGCCAGGCTGATGTCGAATTTGGCCCTCTGCTTTTCAAGCGCCTGACGCTGACCGGGTCGACATTGCGGCCAAGATCGGTGGCGGAAAAAGCCGATTTGGCGCGTCAGGTCGAGGACAAGGTCTGGCCTCTGGTGCACGATGGTGATTTGAAACCGGTGATCAGCGAGACCTTTCCTCTTGAAAAAGCCGCCCAGGCCCATGCGCGCATGGAAGATGGCGCCCATATCGGCAAGTTGATCCTGGTGCCTTGAGGGGCTGGCGGATCGGCGGCTTCCGTGCTTGCGCTATCGGTCGCATATTGTACAAATGTACAGCACTCGAGAAAAAAGAGGTTTTATGAAAGCCATTGCGCCCCGCCTCCCAGGTTGAGGACGGATCAACACATAGCGCCGCGAACCTCCGGGAAAAACGAACTTCCCCGACGAGCGGCGCCGCAATACCAGTCCGGTCTCCACCAGGCGGGCCGTCATGCTGTTTTGATAATCTCAAAACGGCCACGGATAGATATGGCTTTTCTGGTGCACGCGAAACTTGCGGCACCAAAACCGGTGCGAGACCAATGACACATCAATTTTGCGACCTGGCCGATTTGGGCTGGAACTTATTTTTCGACCGCCAATGTGAACCTTGCGACCTTGCAGCCGCCCGCCCCGCCAGGGTGATGGCGGTTCACCGGAACTCCCTGGCTGTCGCCAGCCTCGGCGGCGAGCAGCTGATCCCGGGCTTTTCAACCGATCTCGATGGCGAAGCGACCACAGCGACCGTGGGCGACTGGCTGCTGCTTGACCTTCAAACCGCCGCCCCCCGGCGGTTGCTACGCCGCCGGAGTTTTTTCAAACGCCGGGCCGCCGGCACCGGAGCCGCCGTGCAGCCTATCGCCGCCAACATCGATACCGCGTTCATCGTCACCTCGTGCAATCACGACTTCAATCTCGCCCGGCTGGAGCGATATCTGGTCCTGGCCCGCGAAACCGATGTTGTGCCGGTCATTGTGCTAACAAAGGCCGATCTCGCCGATGAACCGGCGGAATTTGCGCACGCGGCGGCAAAACTCCTGCCAAACCTGTGCGTGGAGGTGCTGGATGCGCGCGCGCGCGATGCCGTGGCCCGGCTCGCCCCATGGTGCGGGCGCGGCCAGACGGTTGCACTGTTGGGGTCATCGGGGGTCGGAAAATCGACCCTGATCAACACTATTGCCGGCTTCGGAATCGAAGCGGACGGCACGCCGATCGCAACCATGTCGGTTCGCGAAGACGACAGCAAAGGGCGGCACACCACAACGGTGCGGGCCCTTCACCGCCTGCCCGCTGGTGGCTGGCTTCTCGACACCCCGGGCATTCGCGAGCTTGGTCTGACCGACGTTAAGGCCGGGCTGGAAGAAGTGTTCGCCGACATCGTCGATTTCGCCTCGGGTTGCCGGTTTCGCGATTGCCGCCATCAGGGCGAGCCAGGATGCGCCGTCGCGGCGGCAATCGACACAGGAGAGGTTGAGCCAGGTCGCTTCAAACGGTGGCAAAAACTCAATGCCGAAGATAGCTACAACACCGAAACCATCGCCCAGCGCCGGGACCGCAACCGGACTTTTGGCAAAATGGTCAAGGGATCGGTGAAAATCAAACGGCAACGGCGCGACAGGTAGGGCGGACAACCCGGTCAGCTGAATTTTCAGTCGGCCCGGTCGTCTGGACCGGTGCACCTGAACTGGCTTTGGGCGGCAAATACACAAATTGGCAAATTCAGCCTTTTCCAGCTTCAATGGATTGCCTATATAGAGGCGTCCCGTTCAGTTTTGGTTTTCGCCGCCTCATCCCGTGATGAGAGCACAATAAGGAAATGCCATGGCCAATGTGCCACTCATGCCCAAGGCTACAGCCGTTTGGCTGGTCGACAACACCGCGCTGACCTTCGAGCAGATCGCTGAATTCTGTCAATTGCACGATCTTGAGGTCAAGGGCATCGCCGATGGTGATGTCGCCCAGGGCATTCGCGGCATGGACCCGGTTTCAAACGACCAGCTCTCCCGCGACGAGATCGCACGTGGCCAGCAAAACCCCGACCACAAGCTGCAACTGTCCAAGGCATCGATTGAAATTCCCGAGGTCAAGACCAAAAAGGGCCCAAAATATACGCCCCTGTCCCGGCGTCAGGACCGCCCGACGGCGATTGCCTGGCTGGTACGCAACCACCCCGAGCTGCGCGACAGCGAAATCATGAAGCTGGTGGGCACGACCAAACCGACCATTCAGGCCATTCGCGACCGCACGCACTGGAACTCGTCAAACCTTCAGCCCCAAGACCCGGTGATCCTGGGGCTTTGCACCCAGATCGAGCTGGACGGCATGGTCAAGAAGGCCGGCATCCGCGCCCAAAAGGACATGAAGGTCACCGAAGAGGCAGGAACTTTGTTACCCGCCAGCCAGACTCAGGCTCCGGTCACCCAGCAAATTGTCCCCAAGCCCGTCAAACCAGAGCCCGAACCGGTCGCGGTGGACGCCGTATCGGTTTTTGGCAAAGCCGAGAGCCCACCCCCATCGGATGCGGACAGCGAAGAGCCGGCCTTTGATCCAGATTCGGTTTTTGCCAAACTCAGTGTGCTCAACGAAGACGCTAAGGACGCAAAATCGGAGTAATACCAACGGCCTTAGTGCATTGAGCGCACCACCCCTATGACGATTATGCGCGAGGTTATGACGCCAATAACCGCGGCGGTGACCGGAATAAATAGAAAATACAGATAGCTGGTCAGATTAAGACTAAGCGGCCCGAACATCAGGCTGGTGGCCGCGCCTGTGAAGCTGCCGGCGGCAACGGCGCCTGAAAGACTGTTAAGCGCCAGAAACGTCAGAATTGCGAAACCGACGCCGATCAGCCCTGAAACCAGGCCCAGGACAAAAAAGCGCTTCTGGATCTGATAGGCGATAAAATTCTCCGTGGCGCCGACCAGATGCAGCACTTCGATAATCTCGCGATTGCCCGCCATCGCGGCGCGGGTGGCAAAAACAATTATCGACAGCGTCGTGCCGCTGACCAGGACGATGACGGCCCAGGCAATGGTCTGCAGCGAAGCGGCCATGCGGCGCAATCCCGTTTGCCAGCGGCGATGATCGTTCAGGGTCGCACCCTCGACCTCGCTGTCCAGGCGCCCGGCCAGCGCATCAAGATCGGGAGGGTTTTCGATATCGATTTCAACCGCGATCAACCTGGGGATCGGCAGGTCGTCAAGGACATTGCCGCTGCCAAGCCACGGCTCCAGCAGTTCGGCGGCCTCCTCCAGGGTAATCGGGTCAGCGCCGCGAACCCCAGGGGTTGCCGCCAGCAGCTGTACAGCGGTTGTAACCTGGGCATCGATGCTGACCCCGTCCACGGGCCTGATCTGCACCGTTATTTCCTGGGCAATATCGGCGGTCCAGTTGCTGATCTGAATGGAAACCAGCAGGCTGGCGCCAAGGGTCACTGCGGCCAGATAGCACATCACGGTCACGACGATAAAAAGCGGCCGTCCGGCAATGCCGTCCGAGGGAATGACGGGCGAGGGTTTGGGCGGCAGGTCGGAACGGATACGCGGCCCCGTCTTAGCCGCTGGCGGTCCCGGCAGATCAACCCGGGAAGCCGTCCCAATCTGGCCTGGCTGTGGGGCCTCGGCTTCAGGCGGCGATGGCGCCGGTACCGGCATCTGCGCAGGCTCTGGGCCTGCCATACCGATCCGCCGCCGCGCCGGTTGCGCCGGCCCCCGTTTGGGCGTCGTCTTGCTGTTATCCCTTTCAGCCATAGATATCCAGATCACCATCGTGAAGAACCAGGCGCGGCGCGTCGAACTGATCCATCAAGGACATATCGTGGGTGGCGATGAGGACCGACGTGCCAAGGCGATTGAGCTCCAGAAACAGCCTGAGCAGCCGTTGGGCGAGTTGGGGGTCGACATTTCCGGTCGGCTCGTCGGCGAGCAAAACGTCAGGCTGCCCGATGACCGCGCGGGCGATGGCGGCGCGCTGTTTTTCGCCTCCCGACAGCACCAGGGGTCTGACATACATGCGTTCGCCAAGACCAACCCATTGCAAAAGCTCGATCACATCGGCCTTGTAGGTATGCTCCTTCACACCGCGGATTTTAAGAGGCAGGGCGACATTTTCAAAAGTCGTCAGATGATCGAGCAGCCGGAAATCCTGAAAAACCACGCCGATGCGACGGCGCATCAGAGGCAGACGGGCCGGCGTAGTGGTGGCGATATCGTCACCAAACAGAGTTATGAGCCCCCTTGTCGGTCGCAGCGACAGAAACATCAGGCGCAACAGTGAGGTTTTCCCTGAACCCGACGGGCCGGTCAAAAAGTGGAATGTACCGGCGCCAAGGTTAAAACTCACATCGCGCAGGACTTCCGGGCCAAGACCGTATCTGAGACCAACATTTTCGAATCGAATCACGTTTGAAAACCTGCTGACATGGGCGTACTCACCACCTCCGGCGGCATTTTTATGAACTTGACCCAAAGGGCGTTCATTTGCGTTAACCAATCCTTAAGAAAGCTGGACCGACAACAAGACGATATTGACTATGGCAAGATTGGCCACGCCAATGATAATCACCTGTCCGAGTTGTGCAACACGTTACAAGGTGCCCGAGAGCGCTTTTGGCGACAATGGCCGCGATGTGCGGTGCAAGTCGTGTTCGTTCCAATGGCTGGCCGTGCCCGACGATCCGCCGCCGGACGCCGATGGGACCAGGGTCGATCAAACCGCCCCCGATGCGGCTGCGCCGATGGTAACCGGCAAAGCGAATAAAAACGAACCCCCACCACCGACGGTGGATATCGAGGCGGCGGCACTCCGGCGCAACCTATTCCGCGAAGCCGAGGCGGCAAAACAGACGGTGGACTGGCCGTCCATCATAATTGCGGCATCGCTGTTTCTCGGTATCATCAGCCTTTATCCCTTGCGCAATACAATTTCCTCATTGGTGCCAGGCGCCGGGTCGCTGTACAAACTTGCCGGGGTGGAAATTAATCTTGTCGGATTTGATTTTGCCAATGTGCGCGTGCTGCGTGAATTTGACGCCGGATTGCCTGTCCTTACAATTGCCGGAGATGTGATTAATGTATCGGACAGAGCCATGCCGGTGCCACGGGTGCGTTTCGGATTGCGCGACAATGTCCAGCAGGAAATATATTTCTGGACTGTTGCCGTTTCCAGGGACCTGTTGAACGCCGGCGCCAGGGTAAAATTCTCGACCAAGCTGGCGGCACCGCCAAAAGAGGCCCGCGATGTGCTGCTGCGCTTCAATGACGGGCCTGGCTCGGGGCGGCGGCAGGCCTATTTATTTTCGTCATCAAAGGACCGCAAATGAAACATGTCACCGTCGGCGAACGCAAATTGCGGGTGCTCTATTCCAAACAGGAGATCGCCCAGCGGGTCGCCGAAATCGCCGGCGAAATAAAATCAGCGCAAATGGAGCGTTTGCTTGTCGTGCCAATTCTGAAGGGCAGTTTTATCTTCGCGGCGGATCTGGTGCGGGCGCTGCATGAAAAAGGCATGGCGCCGACCATAGAATTCCTCTCCCTGTCGAGCTATCGCGAGGCGACGGTGTCATCAGGACAGGTTGAAATCCTGCGCGATGTCGAAGGTGAGGTCGAGGGGTGGAGTGTACTTCTGGTCGATGACATTCTTGAATCGGGCCGAACCACGGCTTTTGCCAAGGATCTGATGGTTGCGCGAGGCGCGCTCGAAGTTAAAACTTGCGTACTTCTCGAAAAACCCGGTAAGCGCGCCGTGGATTTAAAAGCTGATTTTGTCGGCTTCAAATGTCCGGACTACTTTGTCGTCGGTTATGGCATGGACATGGCCCACAACTACCGGCAATTGCCTTTTGTCGGCGTAATCGAAGAAAACTAGGGCGGAAACGGTGCCAGCAGGTCAATTTCTTGTGGCAGCTTTAATACGCCAGCTGGCTAAACACCCCTTGGGTCACGATCATGATGACCGCCATGGTGATAACGAAGCCAACTTCCGTGGTCACGGCATAATGGCTGGATTTGCTGAATATCCCGTTTGCCATTAACAGAAACGCGAATGTGAGGACAATCAGGATAATCGTCAGCAGCGCCATGTTCACCGCCGTCACGCCAACGATCCAGGCCAGTCCAAAAGTTCCGAGCGCCTGAACCACCATGGCCGCGACAGGCATTTCCTTGGCATTTCCATCGCAAGCGGCCGAATTCAGATCCCGGTCGCGATCGCCCGCCGCGGTTTGCCAGCCTACTATAATTAAATATTCATTGAAATACAAATTCGCCGGCGGCGGGAAGTTTTCCGCAACTTCAACTCTAAAACCGTTTGAGCAGCCGTTCCAGATAGTTTCGCTCCAACAGCCGCCGTGTCCGGTCGCCTAGCCGGCGCTGCAACTCCTCGCGCAATTCCCGTGCCGTCTCGGCATCGATTTCATCCGGAATTTTCACCGACAGGCCAAAATCCGGCCCCGTGGCCCGGCGCGGGCGGCCAAGCGGATCGGTCTGTCCGTCGCCGCGATTTTGACCAAGCTGGTTGCGGCCCGCCTGCGCCGCCATGCCGTCAGCCAGCTGTTG
>QILX01000015.1 GCA_003232175.1 Hyphomicrobiales bacterium
CTTCAGCTTCTGAAAGTCGGGCTTCAAGGTTTTGGGCATCAAAATTTAGGGCATCCAACTCGCTCCTGACTTCGCGGTGCTCGATATTGAGATTTTCTAGATCGTCGTCTATCCGTCGACATAGGACTTCACTCATTTGAACTTCACTCTTGAGTTTGAAGGCGGGGTTCACTCATAATGAAGTCATTTAGGTCACTGGGGATATCTTTTGATGGCCAACCTCAAGTTAATGTTTTACAAATTCTCAATATTTCTAGTCTGGCTGATGCTTACTGTCACCAGCGCTCAGGCAACCAAAAGCGTTGAGAGCATCTTGGAATTCCGCGGAACACCGGATCACGTTTACAAAGATATAGAATTTCTTCCTATCCTTGACATGGTAGATCCATGGCGACGACCAAGAGTAAAAAGAAGTTTGGCGGAAGGAGAATGCGGTATTTCTTTGAATCAATTGTATCAAACTATTCTGAACAGATATCCAGAAATTCCCAGCCCATTCAATTCGGTGCAATCCACCAGAGCCTGGTCCGGGTATGTCCTGCCCCGGTACTATCCTGATTTGCGATTTTGTCGTGTTATAAAATCTTTCAGGAAATATGATGCCATGGCCGCTTCCGGCGAAGACGAGCGCCGGTTTTTGCCCCAAAGCCGGGACCGGGCGCCCGGACACCTTGTCAGTATGAATAAATCAAGGGTATTTTATCAAGTTGGCGCATTGATCGTCCTTGCCATCGAAGACTATGCTCCAGCTCAAATCATGCTGGCCAGGCTCTCAAGCGAGGAGCGCCATTTACGCCTCACCCCGGCCTATGCCTACTACCTGCTGTCCCGCGCCAAAATGAACCAGTCCGACGACGCCGACCTTGCCCCGCTCTACGCCGATGCCAAGGCCGCCCTAAGCGATAAAGGCCGCGTCGCCCTTGATCTGATCATCAATTCCGGTGACTGGCCCCCGGACTGGCCCTTGGTGATTGATTAAGTGTCCGGCTTCAACATCACCTAATATTTCTATGCCCTGAAAACCTACAATGAATCTGACCTTTACGCCCATTTCGTCGGCCATCTGGCCGACCGCATGGGCGGCGGCAGGCCTTTCAGTACGGGTTGGAAAAAACGGCGGCTTTACGTGCGTGAGGATGTACAGCTGATTCAGCTCGCCTTGGAGTGCCAAGGCCACGATGTCGGCGGCGACGACGGCCTCATCGGGTTTAGAACCCGCATCGAGGTGGGCAAATGGCAGGCGCAAAACGGCCGCGCGGTGACCTGCATGCCCGACGGCGGACCGGCCGAGGGGCTGAGATAGACGGCAGCGAATTGCACCGCCGATTAGTTCGGAAAATTCATGACTTCATGGCTGAAACCGAGATCAAAACATCCATTGCTGGTGAAATCACTTTGTTGGTTGCCGATAGCCCATTGCTTATCGGTAAGCTGATACTCAAGCCAACCTGGGCGCGCAGGCGATCCACTTGCCCCTGGGTATTGGCACGCGCGTTTTCAGTCGCTACGGCATCGAAAACCGACGATGCCAACGAACCGAGCCTGCCCGCCGGGCTGCGACCCACGAGCCTTTCCGGTAAACTGGGCAGGAGTGCGTTGAGCCGGTTTTCGGCATCGGCAAGGCCAGGTTCTAGGTCGTCAAGTTTGGAGCGGGCCTTGCCTAGATCGCTACGAACAATTTGATATTCGCGATCCAAATTTATCAGGTTATCATTAATCCGGCTGCATAAGACTTCGCTCACTGCTAATCTCCATCTGAAGCTCGATTTGGGTTTCGGCCATATTGATGGAGAAATTGCACACGGGGATAACAATATTGAATACCTGCAAAACAAACCTGGTTCTGCTGATTGCGATTGCCACAAGCTCATTTATTCTTGGCACGAACGCAAAGGCTCAGAGCGATATCGAAGATATATATCGATTTCGGGGCCCAGCCAAACATATTTACAGCCAGATTGAGTTTCTGCCCATTTTGGAAATGATCCAGCCCTGGCGGCGGCCCAGGGTCGAAAGGGCGTTGTCCGAAAGGGATTGTGGCATCGCGGTGGGTCATCTGTATCAGAGCATATTTTACAATACCCACAAATACGTCGCCAGCCCGTTCAATTCTTCAAAAGGCCTAACGGCTTGGTTGGAATATATTCTCCCCCAGCACTACCCGGACCTGCAATTTTGCCTGACGGTCCAGAAAATAGAAAAGGCGGAAAAATATTTCCGCTCCAAAGGCAGTGCACCGCTATTCCTAAAGCAAAATCGTGATCCAGGTCGGGATCCCTTGGTCGATATAGCTCAAAGCGGAGTTTATTCTGCACTTTCCGACCTGATCATTCTTGCCATTGAAGACTATCCACCAGCCCAACTGATGCTGGTAAAACTCTCCAGGCAGAAACGCCATTTGCGCCTGACCCGGCCTATGAATATTTCCTGCTGTCCCGCGCCAGGATCAACAATCACACCGACCCTGATCTTAAGGCCCTCTACGAAACCGCCAAAGCCGACTTGAGCGAAAAGGCCCGTGCCGCCCTCGACTCGCTGATAAAATCTGGCGACTGGCCAAGGGAATGGCCGCTGGTGCGGGATTAAAGCAAGGACGGGCGATCCCGCATGCAATTCACCGGGCGCGGAAAACCGTGTCGCCCTGCTCGTCGATAATCTGTCGCGCCTTGGTCAGTGAGAAGGTCGTGGCGCTGTCCTTGTCGCTATGGCGGTCAGCGCGAATGAAATCGTGGGTTTTGGTCTCGCCATCGAGATCCTTTGAAATCGACCCCGCCGTCAGCCATTGCGACCCGTCGCGCTTGGGCGCGGCGGAAATGGCATAGCCCTTATAGTCCTCCGACGCCGTGGCTTCACTCGCCACCTCGCCACCGCTCCCACCAAATAGCCGGCTTAAAAATCCCGCCATGTTTGTCTCCTTGATCTCAACGTGGCGCCATCCTAGCGCATTTTTGTCAGTTTTGCCCGATCAGGGCCAGCCAATCATCCTCGTTCAAAACCTCAACCCCAAGCTCTTCGGCTTTGGCGCGTTTGGAGCCGGCGCCGGGGCCGGCGATGACAATATCGGTTTTGACCGATACCGAGCCGGAGACTTTCGCCCCAAGTGCCTCCGCCCGGGCTTTGGCCTCGGCCCGGCTCATCTTCTCCAAGGTGCCGGTGAAAACCACGGTCTTGCCCGATACCGGCGTCGTTGTCGCGGCAGCTTCAACCGGCGCCACTTCAATTTGTTCCAGTAGCGCCGCTAGTATTTGCGCGTTGTGTGCCTCACCGAAAAAATCCCCCAAAGCCTCCACCACTGCCGGGCCAATGCCGTCTATGGCTTCCATTTCGGCGCGCGCGGCCTCATCCCCTACCCCCAGCGCCCTGCCGGCTTGGTAAAAGCTGTCTATATCGCCGTAAGTCCGCGCCAGAAGCCGCGCCGTGCCCTCGCCGACATGGCGGATGCCAAGGGCGTTGATGAACCGGTCCAGGCCGATATGGCGGCGTGTCCTGATGGCGGCAAAAAGCTTTGCCTCCGACGTTGCCCCCCAGCCCTCGTGGCTGGCAATGGGCGGATCGAAACTTGCGTTGCGCGCCTCAAGCGTAAAAATATCCGCCGGGGTCCGAACCAGCCCTTCGGCGAAAAACGCCTCGACCTGCTTTGTCCCCAGCCCCTCGATGTCAAAGGTGTTGCGACCAACAAAATGTTTCAGGCGTTCCACCGCTTGTGCGGGGCAGAAAAGCCCGCCGGTACAGCGGCGCACCGCATCGGTCTTGCCCGACTTTTCATCCAGCTCCCGCACCGCCTGGCTGCCGCATTCAGGGCATTTTGTCGGAAAGCTAAAGGGTTTTGCATGGCCTGGCCGTTTGCCGATCACAACATCGACGATCTGCGGGATGACGTCTCCGGCGCGTTGGACAATCACCCAATCGCCCTTGCGGATATCGCGGCCCTCGCGCAGCGGCAGGCCGTCACCGCCAATGCCCTTGATATAGTCCTCATTGTGCAGCGAGGCATTGGAGACCACCACCCCGCCCACGGTCACAGGTTTCAGCCGTGCCACGGGGGTCAGCGCGCCGGTGCGCCCCACCTGGATTTCGATATCCTCAAGCACAGTGGTTGCCTGTTCGGCGGGAAATTTGTGCGCCACCGCCCAGCGCGGCTGGCGTGAGCGAAACCCCAACCGGTTTTGCCAGTCCAGCCGGTCGACCTTGTAGACAACGCCGTCAATGTCATAACCAAGGCTAGCCCGCCGCGCCTCGATTTCACTATAGACCGCCAACATGTCCGCAACTCTTGTGCATACTTTAAAGAGCGGATTGACCGGAAACCCCCAACGCTTGAAGGCGGCGATCATTTCGTTTTGATTTCCGACCGGCAGGCTCGCTGTTTCCCCCCAGGCATAGGCAAAAAAACCCAGTGGCCGTGACGCGGTGATACTCGCGTCGAGTTGGCGTAAACTGCCCGCCGCGGCATTGCGCGGATTGGCAAATTCCGGCTTGCCGTTGGTGGCTTGCGCCTGGTTCAGGGCTTTGAAATCATCATGGCTCATGAAGACTTCGCCGCGCACCTCAAAGACGGGTGGAAAATCCTCCGCCTCGACATGCTGCGGAATTGTTTTGATGGTCTTCAGATTCTGGGTGATGTTCTCCCCTTGCGCCCCATCGCCCCTGGTGGCACCAAGGGTGAAAATGCCATCTTCATACCGCAGCGTCGCCGACAACCCGTCGATTTTGGGTTCCACCGCGATAGCCAGTTCCTCATCGGCTTCAAGGCCGAGGAACCGGCGAATGCGGTCGCAGAACGCCTCGACATCGTCATCGGTGAACACATTGCCAAGGGAGAGCATCGGCACCGCGTGACGCACCGTGGCAAATGCTGCAAGGGGCGGCGCGCCGATGCGGTCCGACGGGCTGTCTTTGCGTTTCAGTTGTGGAAACCGCGCCTCGATTTGTGCATTGCGACGGCGCAAAACATCATATTGGGCGTCAGTGACATCCGGGGCATCTTCGCTGTAATAGCGACGGTCATGTTCGAGAATTTCTGCTGCCAGGGATTTCAGCTCCGACCGCGCGGCAGCCGGTTTTAACTCGTCAACCGGGGTTTCGCGTAAAACCGGGTCAGGTTTCGACGCCACTTCAGACCTCTCCGGCAATCAGTTTCACTGCTGCCGCCCTGGCCTCATCGGTAACCGTTGCCCCGGCCAGCATGCGCGCCACTTCCTCGGCGCGGGCTTCGTCTCCAAGATGGGTGACTTGCGTCCTCACCGAGACACGAGCCGCATTGCTGCCTGTCCCACTTTTGGTTTTTTCAATGAGGAAATGCTGACCCGCCTTGGCCGCCACCTGGGGCGAGTGGGTGACCACCAGCACCTGGGCTTCGCAGCCGAGCAGCGCCAGCCGTTCACCGACCGCATGAGCCACCGCACCACCGACCCCGGCATCAATCTCGTCAAAAACCAGTGTCGGCGCGCCACCTGTTCCGGCCTGCACCACCTTTAGCGCCAGCATCACCCGGGAAAGCTCGCCTCCTGACGCCACTTTGCGCAAAGGGCCAAGTGGCGTGCCCGGATTGGCGGCAATATGAAACTCGGCACGGTCCAGACCCGTCGGCCCACCGGCGATATCGTCAAGGACGTCAAAAACGGTTTCGAACCGGGCATTTTCGAGGCGCAATACCGGCAACTCTTTCATCACCGCGCGGTCAAGGTCATTAGCCGCGATACGGCGCTTTTCGCCAAGAACCCGGGCGCCGGCGACAAATTCAGCCTGGGCTTTGTCGGCGTCTATTTGCAGCCCGGCCAGTCGCTCCTCGCCGCCTTCAATGGCCTTGAGCCGGTCGCGCAGCCCGTCGGCCAGCACCGGCAGACCCTCAACCTCCACCCCGTGTTTACGGGCCGCCGCCCGCAAGGCAAAAAGCCGTTCCTCCACCGCTTCCAGCCGCGCGGGGTCAGCCTCGCTGCGGCTGATCAGATCGTCAAGCGCCGCCCGGCCTTCCTCAAGTTCCACGGCGGCCCGCGCCAGGGCCTCAAGCACCGGCGAGAGCGCCCCGCGCGTCCGGCCATCGGCACGCTCGCATGCCGCCAGCGCCCGCGCCAATTGCCGGTCAGCGCCCGCTTCGCCGCCAAGCGCTTCATCGGCAACGCTGAGGTCTTGGGCAATACGCTCGCCCTCCATCATCAACTGCCGCTCATCGGCTAGACGCTGCTCCTCGTCGGCAACCGGCTCCAGCCCATTTAATTCCTCAAGGGCGGCTTTAAGAAAATCAGCATCGCGCAACGCAGCTTCCACATCCGTCTGATACGCCTTCAACGCCGCCCGTGCCGTAACGGATGCCTGCCAGGACACTGCCACAGCTTTTGCCTTCCGCGCCAGCCCGCCAAAATCATCCACCATGGCCAGATGGGATGCGGCCTCGAACAGCGCCCGGTTGTCATTTTGTCCGTGGATTTCAACCAGGATCTCGCCAAGATCCTTCAAAAGTCGCGCACTGACCGGTTCGTCATTGACAAACCCCCGCGTGCGTCCGTCATCATGCTGCACCCGGCGCAGAATGATTTCATCGTCAATGTCCAGACCGTGTTCGGCAACCAGGGCCTGAGGCCGTGACCGGTCGCCGGTAAGGTGAAAGGTCGCGGTTATGCTGCCCTTGCCGGCGCCGCTGCGCACCAGGCTGGCATCACCTCGGGCACCGAGGGCGAGCGAAAGCGAATCCAGCAGAATGGATTTTCCTGCTCCGGTTTCTCCCGAAAGGACCGATAGACCTGATTCAAATTCAAGATCCAGCCGGTCGATGAGGACAATATCGCGTATGGAAAGCGCAGTCAGCATGACGGCTATTCACGTCCTGGAGATCGATCTCCAGGCCCGGCTGATCCACGACGCCTGGTCTTCCCGTGGCGCCAGACCATCGCTTTTAAGCAGAACGTATGAATCTTCATACCATTTCGAACCCGGATAGTTGAAACCCAGTACCGCCGCTGCCGTCTGCGCCTCACTATAGACCCCGAGCGCCATGTAACTTTCGGTCAGCCGCGCCAGGGCCTCCTCGATATGAGTAGTGGTCTGATATTTCTCCACCACCACTTTAAATCGGTTTATGGCGGCAATGTACGCCCGTTTGTTCAAATAGTAACGACCGATTTCCATTTCCTTGCCGGCAAGATGGTTCCGCGCCAGGTCCATCTTAAGCTTGGCATCGCGGGCGTAGTCTGAATCAGGATATTTGCGGACAACCTCATTGAGCTCTTTGAGCGCCTGCTCGGTGAGGTCCTGGTCGCGGCCTACATCGACGATTTGTTCATAATAGGACGTCGCCACAATATATTGCGCGTAAGGGGCGTCATCTGAACCGGGATGAAGGCCGATATAGCGTTTCCCCGAAGCAATGGCGCTTTGGTAATCGCTGGCCTCATAATAGGCATAGGCTGACATCAAAATGGATTTCTTGGCCCATTCCGAATAAGGGTGCTGACGCTCCACCTCTTCAAAACTCTTGGCGGCGGCTTTGTATTTTTTGGCTTTGAGTTCGGCATTGGCTTTGTTGTAAAGCTCGCCCACCGGCTTTTCGACATAATCGTCTTCCGCCGTGGTCTGGCAACCGGCCAGCGACAGTGCTAAAACCAGCGTGGCCGCGATGGCCGCGGATCGACCGTTCCAAAATCCAACCCTTGCCATATATAAAGAACCTGTACCCAATTTCGCCACCGACTACATTGCGGGGCCTGGAATCGTCAAGGCAGCGAATACCATCGCTGCCTCATCATATTTGGCCCTTTGTTCCGGTTACGTCAACGCCGGTCCGGCTACAATTTAGTACCGGTCAGGTAGCGTAGGCAAGTTCGGGCACCGCGACAGGTACTTTATTGAAGGAAAATGTGTCGGTTTCGAGATCGCGGCCATCAACCCATTCCCAGGCATCCTGCTGGTTCAAAAGGCAATTGAGTGCGGCGTGATTGAGCTGATGTCCGCCCCGATGCGACCAGAAGCGGCCCAGAATCGGAGCCCCGGCAAGAGCAAGATCGCCGCAGGCATCAAGCGCCTTGTGACGAACGAATTCATCGTCAAACCGCAGCCCGTTATCATTGATCACACCGTCATCACCGAGCACGATGGTATTTTCCAGCGATGCGCCAAGCCCGTAACCGGCCGCACGAAGCTGTTCGGCCTGCGCCAGAAATCCAAAAGTCCGGGCACCGGCGATTTGGTCACGGAAAACGTCGCAGCCCACTTCAAACGAGATCGACTGACTGCCGATATTACGATGGGTAAATTCAATATCAGTAGATATTACCTGCCGGTGATGGGGTTGAAATTCAGCCACAGACTCACCGATTTGCAGCCGGACCGGATGAAGTACGCGATAAAACGAGCGCGCCGCAGCCTGGTAAACCACCCCCACCTCGTCAATAGCATCGACGAACTCGCGAGCGCTGCCATCAAGGACGGGAACTTCCGGGCCATTTATATGAATAACGACATTGTCAACGCCCATTCCGGCCAATGCGGCCAGAATATGCTCAACGGTCATTACCGTCACGCCATCGTCGTTACCAATCATCGAACACAGTGGCATGGTTTTAACACTGCGGGGCTCGACCTTGACCACCGTGCTGCGGGTTCCGTTGGAAAGGTCGATCCGGCGGAAACTGATGCCGCTGTCAATTCCGGCGGGTTTGAGGGTTACACGTGCTGGGCGACCGGTATGAACCCCTGTCCCACTCAGCGTTACAACACCACCAAGTGTTGTTTGCGTGCCCCAGTCTTTGTGTGTCCCCATAATCCCTGCAACCGTTTTGACTTTAAGTCCCCAACACATGCCCGGCCCCAACCAGGCGATGCATTATTTGTACATGGAGCGAGCCAACCGACGCAAACTCAGAAGGGCCTATTTTGCCCTTACTCGCGCCAATTTTGGTAAATTTTGGTAACAGAACAGAAACATTAGCCAATTCTCGCCACATTTGACATATTTCATCACAATGACGGAATAAATACCGCCCCTCTTCCCTCATGACACCGATTCGCCGGGTGCGTGCATAACCACGCCTTGTTGTCTCGCCCGGTGCCGCCAGAACCCTTCTGGGTCTCTGGCGATCACTTTTATGCAAAACCGGCAGCTGTTTCCCAAAGGGCTTGGTTTCAATTGGCCTGGCGACGCAGGAATGCCGGAATCTCAAGTTGATCGTCCTCCAGCTCCTGGGTCCGGGCTTCAGCAGATATCGGGCCAGCTGGTCGAATAATCGGCTGTTCCGAGGCGGTGTTTGCCGCGTTGGACTGCATCTGCCGACCTACCGGTGCCAGATGTGGTTCTGACGTTGCCTCGGTCTCATCATCTTCGGCACGGCGGCTACGACCGACATTGGCGAGGCGTTCAAGAAATCCCGCCTTCCGCTTCTGTTTTTCCACGCCGTGATGGGGCCTCTCGCCGGCCTCCTGGGCATGGATTTGCAGCTGCGCCGGCATTGGCAACTCATCCACTGTCGGCATACGGGCCGGTCGGGGCACGTTTTGCGCCTCTGGCGGCATGAACGGCTGACGCGGGTCATGGTGCATAACCGGCGCTTCAGTCCGTGGCGTGCGTACCGCCGGTGGCGGGTTTGCCATATTGGCCCCGACATCGATCCGGCGAACTGTAACATCGGCGTAGTTGTCATGCCCCGGCATCTCAGAATGAGCCGCCCTCGGCAAAGGCGGAAGACGACCGTGATCGTCTTCATAATGTGTCCCGTCGCCGACCGGCCTGTCCAATTCGCCTTCAAGCCCCGGGGCGGCATACCCCGTCTCGGCGGCACGGGCACCATAGTGATCCTCCACGGAGACACCTGGGCTGTCTTCGTGCGGATTATGCGTATTCACCAATGGCGCCGGGGAATAGGCTGTTTCCGATACCGGAGAGGACAATCCGGGGTAGTCCGTCAATTCGTCCTCGGCC
>QILX01000330.1 GCA_003232175.1 Hyphomicrobiales bacterium
GTTTTCAATCTGCCGCCCCCTCCCGCATCCTTGGCGCATTGACGAACCGACTTGCCCCATAGCGCAGATGCTGGCAGCATCTGCAACATGAACGCTCGCACCGATCGCCGCGCCAAGGGGTATCTTGGCGATCAGCACCGGAAATTTCTGGTGGTGGTCGACGATACCCCGGAGTGTCTCATTGCTTTGCGCTACGCCGGTCGGCGGGCCTTGCATACCGGCGGCGGCGTCACCCTGCTGAAACTGATCTCACCGGCGGATTTCCAACACTGGCTCGGGGTCGAGCAGGTTATGCGCGACGAGGCTGAGAAGGAGGCCAGACTGGTGCTGGTCAAATTCGCCGACGAAGTACAGTCCGTGACCGGGATCACACCGGAGCTTGTTATTCGCCACGGCACCGAAACCCAGCAGATTGTCAGCCTCATCGAGGAAGACGAGGCGATTTCAATCCTCGTCCTGGGCGCTGGAACCGAGGCCGAAGGACCGGGGCCCCTGGTCTCTATGATCGGCGGCGCCCTTGCCGGAACCTTTCCGGTGCCGGTGACCATTGTGCCCGGCGATCTCTCCGACGCCGATATTGAAGCCCTTGCCTGATCGGGACTGACACTGGTGTTGCGTCCCTTGAGGGCCTATATCTGTTACTGAATGGATTTTGTCAGCACCGCAGCCACCGGGCGCGGGCCCGCTCAAAGCGAATTGAGGAACCTATGTTCATCCAGACGGAGACGACCCCCAATCCGGCAACCTTGAAATTTCTGCCCGGCAGAACCGTGCTGGCGGGAGAAACCCGCGATTACCGTAGTCTGGACGACGCGGAGCATTCCCCCCTGGCCCAGCGGCTGTTTTCAATCGATGGCGTGATCGGGGTATTTCTGGCGGAAGATTTTATCTCCGTCACCAAGCAGGCCGGAGAATGGCAACATGTCAAACCGGCCATTTTGGGCACCATTATGGACCATTTCCTCTCTGGCGACCCAGTTGTCACCAAACAAGGGGAGGTTGATGTTGCGGACGAGTTTTTCGACAACTCCGATGAGGAAACCGTTGAAACCATCAAGGAGCTGATCGAAACCCGGGTTCGCCCGGCGGTGGCCCAGGATGGCGGCGACATAATCTTCAAGGGTTTCCGCGATGGAATTGTCTATCTGCAGATGCAAGGGGCCTGCGCCGGCTGCCCGTCTTCGACCATGACCCTGAAACACGGCATCGAAAACCTCCTGCGCCACTTCCTTCCCGATGTCAGGGAAGTCCGCGCGGTCTAACGACCGAAACCTCGATGATCACGCTTGGTATAGATACTGCCGGCCCGGCGGTTGTCGCCGCATTGTGGAAGGGGTCCGCCAGATCCGGCGGTGTTCTGATTTCAAATTCGCAACCGATGGCGCGTGGCCATGCCGAGGCAGTCATGCCGATAGTGGCGGCGATTGTTGCAGAGGCACTTGGAAATGGCCCCGGGGGTTTTGCAGCCATCGACCGGGTGGCGGTCTTGAGCGGCCCGGGCAGTTTCACCGGTGTCCGCATCGGTGTTGCCGCGGCCCGTGGTCTGGCGCTGGCCATTGGCTGCCCGGCCACGGCGGTGACCGCCTTTGCAGCCCACGCGGCCATCTTCTGCCATGATACCAAGGTTGACGGTCCTTTCACTATTGCCTTTGACGCCAAGCGCGGCCAGGTCTACCTGCAGAATTTCAATCAGTTGGGCGAGCACTCCTCCGACCCTGCGGCGGTCGATCTGGACAAGATCGCCGATCATGTCGCGCCCGACGCCGCTGCCGTCATTGGACCTGGGTCGCGGCTGGTGGTTGACGCCCTGATGCTGACGGGACGCGATCTTGCCGAAGGGCGCGATATTCAGCGCAGCGCCGATATCGTCGCCCGCCTTGGGGCCGATTTAGCGCCTGACAAAGCTCCGCTGCCGATTTATCTGCGGCCCCCGGACGCCAAGCCGCAACGCCCGGCACTAGCGCGTGCGGGGGCGTGAACGCTCGCGACCGGAATTCAGCGAGCATCTCGATATCACCCATTGCGCCGGTGGAAGCAAAGATCGTCGCTAACCTTTTTGGAGAAATTTTTCCCGAACCCTGGAGCGAAACCTCAATCCAGCAGCTGCTTAAACACGACGGCACAGTGGCCCTGGCAGCGGCACGCCCCGGCAATGCGGCGCCCGCCGGGTTTGCCATATTTCGCCTGGCGGCGGATGAAGCGGAAATCCTCTCCCTTGGGGTTACGCCGCCAAACCGCCGCCGTGGGGTTGGTCAAGCTCTTGTTGGTGCGGTTTTGGCGTCGGCATCAGCCCATGGTTGCGCCCGGATCTTTCTGGAAGTCGCTGAAGACAATCTGGCGGCTCGAAATCTGTATCAATGCATGGGGTATCAGCCGTCGGGACTGCGGTCGGGTTATTATCGGCGCGGACGCAGGCCCGCGATTGACGCCATTATCCTGTCATGTGATCTGGAAGCGACCGGTGTTGATTCCATTTGAACTGCCGATGCTCTAGACTTGGCGCTCCTTGGGGTGGTGAGGATAAGGTCATGGTGATGGAAAGATCGGAGGCGTCGGGCAGCGAGCTGGAAAAATTGTGCGTTGATAAAGGCATGCGCATGACCGGACAGCGCCGGGTAATCGCACGGGTTCTTTCCGAAGCTGAAGACCATCCCGACGTTGAGGAAGTCCACCGTCGGGCTGCCCTTCATGACAACCGTATATCAATTGCCACTGTCTATCGCACCGTGCGTTTGCTGGAGGATGCCGGCATCCTTGAGCGGCACGATTTTCGCGACGGACGATCTCGTTACGAGCAGGTGAGCGAAGAACATCATGACCATCTCATCGATATCAACACCGGTGACGTTATAGAGTTTCGCAATGAGCAGATCGAAAAACTGCAGGAAATTGTTGCCGCGGAACTGGGATATCGCCTGGTCGACCACCGGTTGGAACTTTATGCGGTGCAAATCAGGGCCGATGAGGAAAAATAATAGCCCCAAGCTGAAAGCCAGATGATGGCGGGCATCAGGGGGTTTATTACGCTGTCGGCATTTTTGATGTTAACGATTGGTGGAATGCCGTTGCAATTGCTGGCTCTGTTATCTGGAACCAAAGCCAGGTCGAGGTTTTTACCGATCTACCACCGCTGGCTTCTGCGCCTCATCGGTATCCGCATCAGTGTCAGGGGCGAATTGGGACCTGGCCCTGCCCTTATCGCGGCAAACCACGCATCCTGGCTTGATATCCCAGTACTGGCCTCCCTGGCGCCGATTTCGTTTATTGCTAAGATGGAAGTGAAATCCTGGCCGCTTTTTGGCCAGATGGCACGGCTTCAACGCACGGTATTTGTCGACCGTCAGCGCCGCAGCGCCACCGGCGCCGCAAAATCGGAAATCGAACAGCGCCTTGAGGCCGGTGACAAACTCGTGCTTTTTGCCGAAGGGACGAGCAGTGACGGCAACAACGTTTTGCCCTTCCGGACGGCGCTATTCGGCGCCGCGGCACTGGAGGTCGCGGACCCAAATTCCGGGCGCACCCGTCCGGTTACAGTGCAGCCGGTTTCGATTTCTTATGTCAGCCTGCACGGATTGCCAATGGGCCGGTTTTTTCGGCCCGAATTTGCCTGGTATGGCGATATGTCGCTGGGCCCCCATCTTTGGAGGGTTTTCTGCGCCGGGCCGATCGATGTTTCGGTCACTTTTCACCTGCCGGTCAGCCTTGACCAGTTCGCCGATCGCAAAGCTTTGGCCCGCCATTGCGAAGTGGTGGTGCGCGCTGGGGTCGCCTCCTCGCTGCTCGGCCGCCGGCTCGCCCCCGGCGATGTCATCCGGCCCGGTTCCGGTACTGCCATGGGAGGCCAAGGCAGAGATGCAATTGCACCGGCGCCTTGAAAGGTCTAATGAGCAGTATTCCCCGAGGCAAGACCGGAGCACGCCGCCGCCATGAAAAAAGTCTTCATCAAGACCTATGGCTGTCAGATGAACGTATATGACAGCGAGCGGATGCTTGATGCCCTGGCGGAGCAGGGGTTTACGCCAACATCGACGATGGAAGATGCCGAGTTAGTTGTCCTGAACACCTGCCATATCCGCGAAAAAGCAGCTGAGAAGGTCTATTCCGAACTTGGCAGGGTGCGGGCTATCAAGACCGTGCGAGCAAAAATGGGAAAACAAACCGTGGTGACGGTCGCCGGCTGTGTCGCTCAGGCCGAAGGCGAGGAAATGCTGGCCCGCGCACCAGTGGTCGATCTAGTAATCGGCCCACAGGCTTATCACCGACTCCCAGAATTGGCTGCCGCTGTCCGTACGGAAGGCCGGGGCCGTGTCGAAACTGAATTCCCCGTCGAAGGTAAATTTGACCATTTGCCGGCGCCGGGGAAAAAACGGCTGCAAAGCCGGGGCGCTTCGGCGTTTCTCACCATTCAGGAAGGTTGCGACAAATTCTGCACTTTCTGCGTGGTGCCCTATACGCGCGGGGTGGAGTTTTCCCGCCCCGTGGACGCAATCACAGCGGAAGCGGAAGCCTTGGTCGGGGCTGGCGTGAAGGAAATCACCTTGCTGGGGCAGAACGTCAATGCCTATCACGGGTTAGGTCCGGACGGGCGGGATTGGGGCCTCGGTCAGCTTTTGTATCATCTTGCCCGCATCGATGGCCTTATCCGGCTACGCTATACCACCAGCCATCCGCGCGATGTCGATGACGAGATCATTGCCGCCCATCGTGATTTGGGCCAGGTGATGCCGTATTTGCATTTGCCGGTTCAATCGGGGTCGGACCGCATTTTGGCGGTGATGAACCGCGGGCATTCGGCAGGGGACTATCTTCGCATCGTTGACCGCATTCGCGCCGCCCGCCCCGATCTGGCTCTGTCATCGGATTTTATTGTCGGCTTTCCCGGCGAGACCGAGGATGATTTCGCCGCCACCATGGCACTGGTGCGGGATGTGACCTTCGCTCAGGCCTATTCGTTCAAATATTCCCCCCGGCCAGGAACCCCGGCTGCCAGCATGGACGCAGCGGTGCAGGAAGATGTCAAATCCACTAGGCTTGCCGAACTTCAAGCGCTTCTGAAATCTCAGCAGGACCGGTTCAACGGCGCCATGACCGGGCGCGTGCTACCAGTTCTGTTTGAACGGACGGGGCGGCAGAACGGACAAATCACCGGGCGCAGTCCCTACCTTCAGGCCGTCCATGTCAACGGACCAGAGACGCTGCTCGGCCAGATCGCGGACGTCGAAATTCTGACCGCCGGTTCAAATTCCCTCAAGGGATCGCTTCCATCGCCGCGCCTGGAGGCGGCGGCAGTGCCGCAACTTGCGAAAGCGCAAACACATTGACGACCGATCTGCAAAATCGTCAGCCCCATATCGAGCGTCAGTCTAAAGGGCGCGTGGTCCTGTCCTTTGACGACAATCGGCTTCTGGCTGAAATTTGCGGCGAGCACGACCGGCACCTGGCGCAAATTGAAGACCGCCTCGGTATTCAGGCTACACCTCACGGCAATCACATTGTCCTTACCGGGTCACCGGGTGACGTGACCCAGGCCGAGCGTGTACTCACCGGGCTGTATCAGCAGGTTGCCAAGGGCCAGCCCATTGGTCCGGACGATGTCGATGGTGCATTGCGTCTTGTCGGGGACGCCCCCCATATCGTTGCGGGGAAAGCCGGCAATAACGAAGTGGTACGCACCAGGCGCCGGACGATAACGCCACGTTCGCCACGTCAGGCGCGATATCTTAAAGCTCTGGCCGAAACCCCGCTGGTCTTCGGTGTCGGCCCTGCGGGGACCGGCAAGACCTATCTTGCCGTTGCCGTTGCGGCCTCCTGGCTGGAGCGCGGCCTGGTTGACCGCATAATCCTGTCCCGACCGGCTGTCGAAGCCGGGGAACGACTTGGATTTTTACCCGGTGACATGCGCGACAAGGTCGATCCATATTTACGACCGCTTTATGATGCGCTTTATGACTGCCTGCCGGCAGCCCAGGTCAGCCGTGGCATGGAATCGGGCCAAATTGAGATCGCGCCCCTCGCTTTTATGCGCGGGCGAACCCTCGCAAACGCTTTTGTCATACTCGACGAAGCGCAGAACTGTAGCCAGATGCAAATGAAAATGTTTCTCACTCGCCTTGGCGAAAACAGCCGCATGGCCATCACCGGCGACCCCAGTCAGGTCGATCTGCCCTCTGGTGTCCCCTCGGGTCTGAAACAGGCGCTGCCCCTACTTGAAGGCGTCCAAGACGTTGATATTGTCCGCTTCCAGTCTGAAGATGTTGTCCGCCATCCCCTCGTTGCTCGCATTGTAGAAGCCTATGAAGCCCATGAAGACAATGCCCGTGCCAAGTCCGCCAATGAATGCTGAGAGGATCGGCATCCTGAATGTCAACATTTCCTGGGAAGGCGCGATCTGGCCTGACCCGGAAACAGCGCAATCCACCGGCCGGCGGGCGGCGCAGGCGGCCTTTAGCGCAGCAAGTGGCCAGACTGTCCTGGCTGCCAGGAAGACCGGGGCCGAGATCGGTCTGGTTTTTGCGGACAATGGCTTTATCCGGTCCCTGAATCACACCTGGCGCGGCCGCGACATCGCCACCAATGTGCTCGCCTTTTCGGCGGCGGATGACGTTCCGGTCCCCGGAATTCCGATTTTGCTGGGTGATGTGGTGGTAGCGCGTCAAAAATTGGAGGCCGAAGCGCGACTGCAGAACAAACCTGTTTGCCACCATCTGATGCATTTGGTCTGTCACGGCACTTTGCATCTTTTGCAATACGATCACATGACCGATACTGACGCCGAAACGATGGAATCACTTGAAAGGACAATTCTCGCTGAGATGGGAATCCCCGATCCCTACACTCCGATAACCCCCTGAGCAGACCGGCAGCCCCTCTGGTATCCGGCATTGGTGAAATGGCAGACTTACAATCCAAACCCACCCCCGGCCATGGCTCTCCTTCCCGTGAGCCTGGAGATTTTTTCGACCGTATGTTGCGAATTCTTCACTCCGCATTTGGTGGCGAAAACGCCAGCGATTTGCGTTCCAGCCTTGAGGATATTTTGCAGGACGGTACCAAGTCTGATGCCTTTAGTCAGACCGAGCGTTTTATGCTGCACAATATTTTGCAGTTTTCCAGCAAGCGCATCGAGGATGTCATGGTGCCGCGGGCCGACATTGTCGGCATCGAAGCTTCGGCGTCGCTCGCCGAACTCATGGTGACCTTTCAGGAGGCGGGCCATTCCCGTCTGGTTGTCCACGACGAAACCCTCGACAACCCACGGGGCATGATTCACATCAAGGACCTTCAAGCCTGGTTGACGCGTCGGGTAAAAAAGCGGCGCAACAAAACCAATAACGAGGCAGAAAAGTCGCAGACAGGCCCAAACGGCAATGTTAAGTCCAAGTCCACATCCAAGGGACCGGTCTGGGAGTTTTTTCCCGCCGATTTTCGCCGCGCCATCGCCAATTCACGTATGATTCGCGACATGTATGTGCCGCCTTCCATGCGTGCCGTCGACCTGTTGCTAAAAATGCAGTCAACCCATACCCACATGGCGGTGGTAGTTGACGAATATGGCGGCACCGACGGTCTGGTGACTATTGAAGATCTGGTTGAAGAAATTGTCGGCGATATCGAGGACGAGCACGATATCGATGAAGGCCCGCTGGTCAGCGAGGTCGTCGATGGCGCTTACGCTATTGATGCGCGAGCCCCGGTCGGAGAGGTAGAGGCAGCATTGGGTCTGTCTCTGGCTCTGGCGGACGACGATGAGGAATACGATACCATTGGCGGGTTGATTGTGTCGCTTATCG
>QILX01000002.1 GCA_003232175.1 Hyphomicrobiales bacterium
AATGCCGGAGAGGTTCTCCAAATTGCCTGAACCGCTTTTACAAATCCGAAACCTGTCTAAACGATTTGATTCGCCCAAAGGTTCGGTTCATGCGGTCAGTGACGTCAGTTTTGATATACCAAAAGGTTCCATAACCGGCCTGGTTGGCGAAAGCGGATCTGGCAAGACAACGCTCGGTCGCTCCGTATTGCGCCTGATTGAACCTTCTGAAGGGCAAACGCTTTTTGCCGGTATGGACCTTAACCAGATGGGCGCAGCGGAGATGCGAGCGATCCGGCGGCGAATGCAGATTATTTTTCAAGATCCCGTAACATCGCTAAATCCTCGGCTTCGGGTCGGCGCGATCATTGCCGAAGGTCTGAATGCGCATCGGATTGGAACCGCAGCAGAACGCCGGGATCGGGTGGCGGCCTTGCTTGTAGAGGTTGGTCTTGAGGCAGATCACATGACACGATTTCCTCATGAATTTTCGGGTGGGCAGAGACAGCGCATTGGCATCGCGCGGGCACTTGCGCTTGAGCCGGAATTTATCGTCGCTGATGAAAGTGTGTCCGCTCTTGATGTTTCTATCCAGGCACAGGTCTTGAACCTGTTGCTGGAGTTACGTGAAAAACGCAATCTTACGATGTTGTTCATCGCCCATGATCTGGCCGTGGTGGAATATCTCTGTGACCAGATTATTGTGATGTATCTGGGAAAGATCGTTGAAATTGGTCCCGCTGGATCTCTCTATTCAAATCCTTCGCATCCTTATACGCGGGCCTTGCTTTCGGCTATTCCGGTACCTGATCCTAAATTGATCCGGACGCGTGAAGTATTGCGCGGCGACATCCCAAGCCCACTGGCCCCACCGTCGGGATGTGTCTTTCGAACGCGTTGTCCTTATGCGCAGGACGCCTGTGCGATCGGCGCACCTGAAGCCACCGTCATTTCATCAAAACACCTTAGCTATTGCAAAAGAACAGGGGATTTCCTTGAACCAGATTAGTATCGACGACACACCTGAAACACGGCTTGCAAAAAGCGGGATTACGCTGCCTGGTGCGGCTCCCGCCCCGATCGGCGCGTTTTGTAATGTTCGCAAGTCCGGCAATCTGTTGTTTGTCTCAGGTCAGGGCCCCGTGCAGGCAGATGGTTCTTTGCTCTGTGGTAAAGTCGGCGATGTAGTCAGTGCAGAAACGGCCCGCGAGCACGCGCATTTGGTTGCCACAAATATTCTTGCCACGCTGCGTGATCATCTTGGTTCTCTTAACTCGGTAGCGGGGGTGGTCAAATTATTGGGACTGGTTAACGCAACTCCCGATTTTTCCCGGCACACATTTGTTATCGACGGAGCGTCCATTTTCCTCGCCGATATTTTCGGCCCCAATGGGATTCACGCAAGATCGGCGTTTGGGGTGGCATCCCTGCCAAACCAGATTACGGTCGAAATTGAAGCAATATTTGAACTGAAAGGGGCAATCTGAATCCGTCGTCAGGCAGCCTGTCGCCCAAGAGCGCGCTCAACCTGCGCCGCGGCGTGCTGAACGACTGATGTTAGTTCTTCCAACCGTGCCCGCACTCTTTGTTCAGACAAGACAATCGACATTGTCGATACACATGCACCTGATGCATCACGGATAGGCGCGGCAATGCAGGCGACTGCGTATTCCGAGTTGCCCATCTGCAGGGACAGTCGATTGAGGAAATCCTCCCTGGATTGTTTCGCCAACGACACCGGATCGGTCTCTGCAATTCCGGTCTCCGACGGCCGGGCGCAGGCCCTAAATGCCGCAATTCTTTCGTCGTCGGGCAAATGACCTAGCAACAAACGGCCAGAAGCCGTCCAGTTCAAAGGAACGCGCGTTCCGACATCAGACGTCACTCGAAAATGACCTTCCCCCTCCGCCATGGCAATCACCACCATCATGTCGCCATCTCGTGCGCAAATCTGCACAGTTTCGCCAGTTGTATTGCTCAGGACTTGCATTTCAAGTTTGGCTTCGGTGAACATGTCCAAATGAGAACGATAAACTAAACCATAACGCATGAGCCGTGGCCCAAGCCAAATTCGGGTATTGCCCGAGCGTGATAACATATCGCGCTCAATCATGTTGTCGACGATTTTGTAGGTCGTCGATACCGGCGCCCCCAAAGATTTCGCCAGATCGTAGGCGCTCATAGCAACCTGGCGTTCCGTAAGTATGTCCAAAATTTGAATAGCACGATCAATGCCACTTGTGCGCTTGCGCTTTTTTTCGGCCATATGTATCCTCCTATAGTATACTAGCCTCCCTTATTATGGAAATCCTCATAAAAATCAATGAGAATCAAGATGCCGATCAAAAACGATTTTGATAACCCCGATGAATATTGGGCATGGCATAAAAAAAATGGCTACTCAAGTTTCATAAATGTCAACGGCACAATGACCGGGCTTGGGAGCTCGATTGTGCGTTCCGCTGTCCGGGAGGCCACACTTGCCGCGATGGGGCGATTTGTAAAAATTCATGATCTTCAAAGTCATGCCAGCGAAGTAATTTCCCGCTTAACCGGCGCCGATGCCGGATGCATCACCGCCTCGGCCAGCGCCGGAATAACACTATCGGTGGCAGGATGTATGACCGGAATTGACCCGGCACGGGTTGAAGCATTGCCGCTAGATCCAGGTGAGCGTTCAGAAGTTTCCATACAATTGGGTCATCTCTGCAACTACGGCGCTCCGATATCCACGGCAATTGAACTGACCGGAGCCAGAGTACATCCGTTTGGCCAATCAACCCTGGCGACCGGCTATCAATTTGATTCTACGTTGTCAGCCCAGACGGTCGCGGCACTGTATGTAGTATCCCACCATGTCGTTCACTATGGCCAAATCCCTTTTGCACAATTTGTTGAAATCGCACATGCCAAAGATGTGCCTGTAATTGTAGATGCGGCCTCAGAATACGATGTACGCGGGTTCATTGCAGATGGTGCCGACATTGTAATTTACTCTGGACACAAATTCATGGGCGGCCCAACCGCGGGGATAATAGCGGGGCGCCGCGACTTTGTGCGCGCCGCCTATCTGCAAAACATCGGTATCGGTCGTGGTATGAAAATCGGAAAAGAGAGTATTGCCGGCACAATTGCTACAATGGAGCAATGGATGGAGCGGGACCACGTGGCGATCCGAAAAGAAGAAACCACAGCGCTTGATCTGTGGAAAAGGGCTTTGGCCGGAATACCGGGTGTGACCGTTGCAATAGTTTCTGATCCTACTGGCAATCCGCTTGAGCGGCTTCAGGTGAACATTAATAGTGCTGAAGCCGGTGCCAATGCCGCCAGTTTCGCCAGAGCTCTCGGCAAACGGGATCCGGCAATAATTGTTCGAGATCATGAAGTTGAATTGGGATATTTCCAGCTGGATCCTTGCAACCTTGGGCCGGAACATGCTGAACTCGTGGCTGATGCATTAGCCAATGTTTTATCGAACGGCTCCGAAATTCGGCCACTCACAGAGGATCTTGCCATGGAGCGAAACAGTGGCGTGGACAGCTATTTAAACTGGTTGAGCGTCAAAATATAAACTGTTGTAATTCAGACCTGATCTGACAGTTGCCGGTTTTGAGGCGGTCTCTGTCAGGTCACGTTTGGTCTACAAACTTTTCCTTCCAGATTTCTTTGCCGTCCAGCTGGGTCTGCATGGGCGTTCGGCCTTCACAGATTTTTCCCTGATGGGTGCGTTCATTGTTGTAGTAATCGATCCATTGGTCCAGATCGATTTGCAGCTGCTCGATGGTTTCATAGATCTTCCTTCGGAACACCACCTGATAGAATTCCTGCAGGATGGTCTTGTGGAACCTCTCGCAGATACCGTTGGTCTGTGGTGATTTGACCTTGGTCCTGGTGTGATCGATGTCGTTGATGGCCAGGAACAGCTGGTAGTCATGACGGTCGGCGCGGCCGCAATATTCGGTGCCCCGGTCGGTCAGGATACGCAGCACCGGCAGGTCGTGTTGCTCATGGAACGGCAGGACCTTGTCATTGAGCATGTCGGCCGCCGTAATCGGAGTTTTGGTTTTATAGAGCTTGGCCTGGGCAGTTTTGGCGTAGGTGTCGATGTAGGTCTGTTGATAGATCCGGCCGACGCCCTTCAACGTGCCGACATAGAACGTGTCCTGGGAGCCCAGATAACCGGGATGGGCGGTCTCGATCTCGCCCCAGGCCCATCCCCGTCCAGCTTCTTCTTTTCCAGCGCCTGGACTTGGGCCTCGGTGAGGATGATGCCGTCTTCGGCGAACCTTGGCTTCGAGGGCTTTCAGGCGGGTCTTGAAGTTGGCCAGGTCGTGGCGCATCCAGGTCGAGCGCACCCCGGACGCGGAAACGAACACGCCGAGTTTGCGCAATTCATTGGAGACGCGGACCTGACCATGAGCCGGGTATTCGACGGCGTAAGCGACAACCGCGTTCTCGGTCTCGATATCGACCCGGTTCTTGAGATTGGGCGACCGGCGTGGCCGCTCCAGCAGCGCCTCGACGCCACCATCCTCGACCGCATCGCGATAGCGGTAAAAAGTGTCGCGTGACAGGCCCATGATCTGGCAGGCCTTGGACATGTTGCCGAGCTCTTCCGCCAGATTGAGGAGACCGACTTTGTGTTTGATGATCTTTTCATTACTCTGAAGCATGAGGGTTACCTTTCATTGTGTTTCGATGGTTGGGTTTGCACCACCATCAAAACCGGTAACCCTCGTCCCATTCAAGGGACGGTGTCAGATCAAGTCGAAACTACTTCACATTACGCAGGCCCGCTCCGAGAAACGACAATTTGATTCCGCTTTTGAGCGTGTACCCCGCGGTCCGCAAGCAGCGCCTGCAGGCCTTTGACCGTGGCCTCCGGGCGCGTCCGAACCTGCTCCAGAAGCCAGTCGCGCTGCGGTTCCAGAACCGGTTTGCGGTGGCCGCCTGTCTTGCCAGCGCGCGTTGAACCGGTACGTGACGCGCGCTGCGCCCATTTCACAGCGCTCGAGGGCGCAATCGAAAAAAGCGCTGCAACTCGGCGGCAGCTCTCACCACCTTGCATCGCAGCCACAACACGTCCCGAAGATCATCCGAATAAGGTCTCGTCATCCATGCTGGCCTCCCTCACCAGTATGGATTTTGAATCACAAATCAGACCAAAAGGGAATCCCTCGCGATTCAATCAAATTCTGATCCGCTCTAGCCGACAATCCAGGCTGCCGAACATACTTGCGAACCGTCCCCCGGCTGACCGACAGCTCCCGTGCAATCGCATGAATGCTTTTGCCCTGCTTATGTAAAATCCAAATCCTGATCTCCATGACCTCTTCTCCTGTTAGCAATCGGCCCTCCCTCAAAACGAAAGAAAACAATAACAGGTGGGTTACTTTTTAACCGGCGACCCGGGTCATTTTTACATCGGCGCTAACACGCCGACTTCGGGCGGGACAGAACCATCCTGAGCAAAAGGGGGAAGACCAAGAGGGTTCCGCGCCTGGCGGTTTGCCCATCAAGGGTTGGGACACTGTTCAACGGCATTGACCTCTCGCGAAATGACAATTCTATCCCGCATTTGGGCGATTCCATCCCACGTAGCTGCGATTAAACCCCGCCTAACTCCAATTTGTTTCCGCGTTACGCCAACCAAATCCCGAGAAATGGCAATCCTTTCCCGCAAAACGACAATTCTATCCCGCAATTTGCAATAAATCTGTGTCGAAAGGTTCGGATATCGACATATTTTACCCAAGCGGAAACTTCGGCGGGGTCTTTCATGGCGCATTTTGAAACCGCAAACGTCGTTAAGTCGCTGAAACGAATGGATGAACTCTGGAAATCCGGTAGGTAGATGTGTTTGCTCCGTGAATTCCCTGTTATTTCCAGAAAACAGGGAAAATCAGGGAACCCAGGGCGGAGACTGGTTCGCACAAGACTTGCTCCACCACCAGCATTTCAATTCGAATTCGCCCTGATCACCGTCATTTTCTCCTGGCTCAGATCTTCCATCGTCTGGGTAATACCGCCGATGCCGTAGCCTGAGGTGCGGCGGCCGGCGAATGGCATCCAGTCTACTCTAAAAGCGGTGTGATCGTTGATCATCACGGCGCTGGCATCCAACTGGTCCGAAAGTGCGAGAGCGCGGTCAAGATCGGCGGTGAAGACGGCGGACTGAAACGCCAATGGCAATCCGTTGGCGCGGGCGACTGCATCGCCAAGATCGTCAAAACCATAGACGGCAGTGACCGGCCCGAATATTTCCTGGGTGGAGATTTTTGCATCCATCTGCGGGTCGGCGAGGATTGTCGGGGCAAATACCCGGTCGCTTAATCTGGCGCCGCCTGCGATCAGTTCGGCGCCACCGGCTTCTGCCTCCACGACCCAGCTCTGGACCCGGTCGACTTCACCGGGCACAATGAGCGGCCCGACATCGGTCTTGGCATCGGTCGGGTCGCCGGTAACCAGTTTGCCGACCTCATCGGCAAAGGCCTCAAGAAACGCAGGCTTGATTTTGCGGTCAACGAAGATGCGTTGCACCGAAACGCAAACCTGGCCGGCGTGATAGTAGCCGCCTTTCACCAAGGCCGGCACGGTCATTTTCAGATCGGCGTCATCGCAGATGATAACCGGCGCCGCGCCGCCATGTTCAAGGGCGCACCGGGTCCCCGGCGCCAGTTTGCCGCGCAGGTACCAGCCGACCCGCGCCGAGCCGATAAATGAGAAAAACGCCACCCTTGCATCAGTGACCAGGCGTTCGGCTGTCGCCGTGTCACAGACACAGACCTGGCACATATCCTCAGGTAACCCGGCCTCATGAACCAGCTCAACGAATTTCAGGCAGCTCAGCGGCGTTGTATTGGCGGGCTTGATGATCACTGGGCAACCGGTGGCGATTGCCGGGACAACCTGGTGGACAATCAGATTGAGCGGGTGGTTAAAGGCGCTCACCGCCACAACCGGGCCAATCGGCTCAAGGCGAGTAAAAGCCCGGCGGCCACTGCCCGCCTCGGTCAGATCCATGGGGATTTCGCGGCCGGTCAGGTGAGCGATCCCTTCGGCGGCGAGGTTGACGCCGTGGACGGCACGCTTTGCCTCAACCTGAGCGTCCCTGAGCGGCTTGCCGCCCTCCCGCGCAATCAGCAGCGCGAAGTCATCCGCCCGAGACTCTACAAGCGCTGCCAGCCGTCGCAGGATATCGATGCGCCGCCATGCGGGGAGGCGGTTTTCGCGGTTCTGGTGGGCTTTGACCGCGTGCTCCAGCATTGCATCGGCCTCGGACCAGGGCACGACCTCCACCTCTTGAATTGAGCTGCCGTCGTAGGGGTGTTCAACTGTCAATCTGGTCATTTTCGCATCCAGTGATTTTATTGTTTGAGCATATTCTGTTCAGAAGAGTACGGCACCCGCCCGGAGAGTCTCTTCGTTGATTAAGAAAGTCTGTGCCATCCCGCTCCCCCACCCGGCCACCCCGGTGGGGGAGCGGGATGGCACAGACTTTCTTAATTCAACGAAAGACCTCTTCGGGATGACGTGAGACTACCAGCAAAATGCTCTTGTTCACACCACGCAGGCCCGAGCTGAAAGCTCGTCAATGAGAACCCGTTGGTTCTCGCTGTAATCAATCCGCGCTTCGACCACATGAACGCCTTTTTCTGAAAAACACCGCTCCAGCAAAGGTACAAACTCCTCCGCAGCGTCCACCCGGTGGCCCCCGGCGCCATAACTCCGCGCGTAAGCCACAAAGTCCGGGTTGCCATATTCCAGGCCCCAATCGGGGAACCCGCCATCGGCTTGCTTCCAGCGGATCATGCCATAGGCATCGTCGCGCAGGATCAGGACGACAAGATTGAGACCGAGGCGGACGGCGGTTTCAAGTTCCTGGGAGTTCATCATGAAGCCACCATCTCCGCAGATAGCCATGACGTGTTTTTCCGGGTGCAGCATTGCCACCATCATCGCCGAGGGCAGACCCGCCCCCATGGTGGCAAGGGCGTTGTCGAGCAGGACCGTATTGGGCTGAGTGGTCAGGTAATTGCGGGCAAACCAGATTTTGTAGGTGCCGTTGTCAAGCGCGATCACCCCGTCGGGTGGCATAACTTTGCGCACATCGGCGACAATCCGCTGGGGGATCATGGGATATCTTGCGTCCCTTGTGCCTTCAGTGATGTGGGTCATCACTTCGTCGCGCACGCGCATGAAATAGCTAAAATCAAATTCCGGCACCGGGTCGAGCCCGCTTGTAAGTGCACGGAAACTCGACGCAATGTCGCCAATCAGTTCAAGCTGGGGGAAATAGACCTCGTCGACCTCGGCGGTGTCGAAATTCACATGAATGACTTTCTTGCCACCATGTTCCATCACAAAGGGAGGTTTTTCCACCACATCGTGCCCGGCATTGATAACAAGGTCAGCCCGGTCGATGGCACAATGCAGAAAGTCGCCATCGGATAGAGCCGCGGTTCCAAGATAGAGGTGATGAAAGCCACCGATAACGCCCTTGCCCATCTGGGTATTGAAAAACGGAATACCGGTTTTTTCGACAAAATTTCCCAATGCATCGATGACCCGTTTGCGATTGGCGCCGGCGCCCACAAGAAGCAACGGGTGTTTTGCGGCCCCGATCATGGCAACGGCTTCATCGATGGCGCTTTGGCTGCATTCCGGCCTCTGGGGTGATCGTGCTGGATAAAGCTGGCCGCGTTCCACCATCTCGGCGGCTATGTCTTCGGGCAGCTCCAGATGCACCGGGCCGGGCCGTTCCTCCAATGCCAGGCGGCAGGCCTCACGCACAAGGGAAGGGATGGTATTGCCGTTGACAATCTGCTTGGCGAATTTGGTGATCGGCCGCATCATCGCCACCGCATCGATAATCTGAAAGCGGCCTTGCTTGCTGGCCTTGATGGGTTTTTGCCCGGTGATCATCAGCATCGGCATGGCGCCCAGATGGGCGTAGGCCGCAGCGGTCACCAGATTTGTGGCACCAGGGCCAAGGGTTGCCAGGCACACCCCGGTTCTGCC
>QILX01000118.1 GCA_003232175.1 Hyphomicrobiales bacterium
CGCCATTTGCTAGGGGCACGATCGCGCCGGTAAGTTCAAATAATGTCACTTCACCGGTTCCCAGCGCCAGCGATGGATTTGTATGCAGCGGCGAGCTGATGTTGAGCCGTCGGGCCAGCGCCACGACGCTTTCTATGCCAACTTCGTTGCCAACTTGAGCCGCGACTGTGTTGATTGATCTGCCAAGAGCTTCGGTCAGGGTCACCAGCCCGCGATATTTATTGCTGTAGTTGGCCGGCTCCCAGCCATTGATGTTAACCGGTCGGTCGATCCGTTCATCAAACGGCGAAAACCCGAATTCCATCGCTGCCAGATAGACCAGGGCCTTGAACGTCGATCCCGGTTGTCTCAGACCCTTTACAGCCCGATTGAACTGGCTTTTTTTGTAATCGAGCCCACCGACCAGGGCGCGGGTGGCGCCATTGGTATCCATAATGACGACGGTCGCCTGACTGACCTGTTTGGCTTCGCCGTCCTCGGCGATCGCCTTACGCGCCGCTTCGAGCGCCACCTTCTGGAGCTTTAGATCGATCGTCGTTTCGACAATGAGGTCTCCGCGGGGTTCTCCAAGGACATCGGTGAGGCTCTCTGCCACCCAGTCCAATATATATGGCGCAATTTCAAATTCATCGGTCTTGGCTTCCGGCGTCTTGAGTAGCTGTACCGCCACAAAACGCTCTTCTTTGGTGATGAAGCCGGCCTCCGCCATATTGTCCAGCACGACCGTGGCGCGCTTGACCGAACGGTCCTGATTACGGGCTGGCGAAAATCGCGTTGGGGCTTTAAGAAGGCCGGCGAGGATCGCGGCTTCGCCCAAAGTTACTTCGCGGGCGGATTTGTCAAAATAGCGTTCTGACGCCGCTTCAATGCCGTAGGTTCCGGCGCCGAAATAGACCCGGTTCAGATAAAATAAAGTTCGATGATCTCGTCTTTGGAATAGATAGTCTCCAGCTTCAGGGCCAGGACCGCTTCTTGAACTTTACGTCTGATGCGGCGTTCGGGTTTGAGAAAAAGATTTTTAGCAAGCTGTTGGGTAAGGGTTGAGCCGCCCTGAACTACATGTCCGGCCTTATAGTTGGCATAAAGTGCTCGCGCTAACCCAACAAAGTCGATACCGTAGTGCTCGTAAAACCGCCTGTCCTCGATGGCAATTACCGCCTGGATGAGGTGTTTGGGAAGCTCGCCGACCCCGACCCGGCCGGCATGAACCACCCCCCTTCGACCCATGATCTGCCCGTCAGCGGCCATAATGGTAATTGCCGGTGGCCGTTTTGGAATGGCCAGTTCATCCAGGTTGGGCATGTCATAGGTGAAATAATATAGAACACCGGCAAAGGCGGTTGAGCCGATAACCGCCATGGACAGAGCAAAGCTGACGAAATTTCCGATGATGCCCGAACGTCGGCGCTGAACCCGTGTTCTTTTCCGCCGCGCCAGGGTGCTTCGGCTAACGGGTTTTTTGCGGACTCTTCCAGAATGTCGGCGCTTGGTATCCGGGCTGGAAAACGCAGGCTCAACTACTGCGGCCCCGATTTTGGACGTTTTCTGATCCCCTGTCTTGGATTTCTCGGAAACCGTTTTTGCGGATTTTAGGCCAGCTCCGAAAAGACGGCGCCACAATGGTTTGCGACGAAATGTCCGGGAAGCGCCCGATGGCGCACCGCGCCGCGGTCGGTCCGGTTTTGATGGGGGTTGGCTCATCGCCTTGTTTTACGCCTTCCAGGACTAAAGCTTGTTTCAGCCACTAAATCGGAATCGCCAAATCCAGCTCCGCGTTTGCTGCAGGGGCCGAAGAGAACAATTCAATGTCCCCTTTGGCTGTTAAGAGCTGGTTAATCAGGTAGATTAGGGACGGATTTTGTTAGAATTGCAACTGCTGTTTATACGTCCAGGTTGGCAACCTGTAATGCATGTGTCTGGATGAATTCCCGGCGTGGTTCCACCACATCTCCCATCAGTTTGGTGAAAAGACCATCCGCTTCATCAAGAGCCCCGACTTCGACCCGCAAAAGCGAGCGTACATTAGGGTCCAGTGTCGTCTCCCACAACTGATCGGCGTTCATTTCGCCCAGGCCTTTGTAGCGTTGCAGCGCCACGCCTTTGCGTCCCGCTGCGAACACCGCATCGACAAGGTGGGTCGGTGAACGGATTTCAAATTCACCGGTCTTAAGTCGCAGAATGGCAACACGCGAGTAAGTCTCCTGGAGCGCCGCGGTCCGATCATTGAGTTTCCTTGCGTCAGCCGAAGCGATCAGCGGCGCATCGATGACATAGGCTTCCCGAACACCTCTGAGTTCGCGTTCAAACGCCATGCCGCCCTCATCGGTGGCCCGACCCTGCCAGCCCTGTTCAGTTTCGTCGGACAATTGGTCAAGTCGCCGGGCGATAGCGCCCGCCGCTTCGCTCCCATGGTCAGGGTCGGCCAGACGCGAAGGATTGAGTGCACCGGCAATGGCGGCCTGCTCAACAATGAAACGCGGATAGCGGGTCGGAATGGCCGCCAGCAATGCGGTGGTGCCGCGCGCCTCATCGGCAATTCGGAGGAGGTCGGCCCCAGCATATTCGGCGCCGTCATGAGTTGTCAGCACAGCAGCATCAAGACCAGCATCGACGAGGTAATCTTCAAGGCTACGCTCATCTTTCAGATAGCGTTCAGAGGTCCCACGGCGAACTTTATAAAGCGGTGGCTGGGCGATGTAGAGGTAGCCTTTCTCGATGATCTGCGGCATTTGCCGGTAAAAAAACGTCAGCAGCAGCGTGCGGATATGGGCGCCATCTACATCGGCGTCGGTCATGATGATGATTTTGTGGTAGCGCAGTTTTTCAATATCGAAATCGTCGCGGCCAATACCTGTGCCCAGGGCGGTAATCAGGGTGCCGATTTCCTGGCTCGATAACATCTTATCAAAACGGGCACGCTCGACATTGAGAATTTTTCCTCGCAAGGGCAGTATGGCCTGATTGGCCCGGCTTCGCCCCTGTTTGGCGGAGCCTCCGGCGCTGTCGCCTTCGACCAGGAACAATTCGGCCTTGGCGGGGTCGCGTTCCTGGCAGTCCGCCAATTTGCCTGGCAGGCTGGAAATATCAAGGGCGCCCTTGCGGCGGGTCAACTCGCGGGCTTTCCGCGCCGCCTCGCGCGCCGTTGCCGCCTCGACCGCCTTGCCAATTATGGTTCGCGCCTCGGCGGGGTGCTCGCCGAACCAGGTGCCCAGGGCTTCGCCGATGGCGCCTTCGACGATCGGGCGCACTTCCGAGGATACCAGTTTGTCCTTGGTCTGGCTGGAGAATTTGGGGTCCGGCACCTTGATTGATAAAACGCAAGCCAGCCCTTCGCGGGCATCGTCGCCGGTGAGGGACACTTTTTCCTTTTTGGCGATACCGCTTTCGGTGGCATAAAGATTGACCTGGCGCGTCAGGGCGCCGCGAAAGCCCGCAAGATGGGTCCCGCCGTCGCGCTGGGGGATGTTGTTGGTAAAACACAGTACATTTTCATGGTAGCTGTCGTTCCACCACAATGAGGCCTCGACCACCACATCATCGCGCTCCACCGAAATATTGATCGGTGTTTCAATCAGCGGCTGCTTGGCCCGGTCCAGATAGCGCACGAAGGCTTCAAGACCGCCTTCATAGCGCATTTCCTCATGGCGCTCCTCGATGCCGCGTTTGTCAGTCAGGGTGATCAAGACTCCGGAATTCAGGAAGGCCAGTTCGCGAAGACGATGCTCCAGGGTGGAAAAGTCAAATTCGGTCTGGGTGAAGGTGGCCTTTGAGGGTAAAAAGGTCAGCTCGGTACCCGAACGTCCCTCGTGAGTGCCGGTCGTGGCAAGCGGTGCAACAGCGTCGCCATCGGCAAAGGTCATTTCGTGGACTTTGCCACCACGCCGGATTTTCAGCTCTAGCCGTGAAGACAGAGCATTGACCACCGACACCCCGACCCCGTGCAGGCCGCCGGAGACCTTATAGGAATTCTGATCGAATTTGCCTCCCGCATGCAGCTGGGTCATGATGACTTCAACGGCCGAGATGCCTTCTTCGTGGTGAATATCCGTTGGAATGCCGCGACCATTGTCGGTAACGGTCACCGATCCGTCAGCATTGAGTGTCACGGTTACAGTATCACAGTGGCCGGCGAGGGCCTCGTCGATAGCATTGTCGACGACCTCGTAAACCATGTGGTGCAGGCCCGAGCCGTCATCGGTATCGCCGATATACATGCCCGGGCGTTTTCGGACCGCATCAAGACCGCGAAGGACTTTGATGGCATCGGCACCGTAATCATCGGGTTCCGGCATGGAGGATTGGTTCATAACATCTCTTACCTGAAAATCGGCACGGACCTGAAATCAGCCCTAACCTGCATGTTGGCGCAAGGTCGGAGGCCTTATGCCAAACAATAGTCCTGTCCGCCCGTTCAAACAGGCAACCGAACCTTAATCCATTAGATTGAAAGCCACCCAGGTCATCGAAAATACGCATCGCGCATCCCTCGAATCCCACAATTACGAATCACTCCGTACTCTCAACTGAAGATCATTACTAATATGGGCTTTAATCCCTGATTCTGCAAGGGTTTTTCCTCAAATGAAGTCGTTCGGATTGGCATGATTGCAAGGTATCTACGACCGTTGCGATCTAGTCTTCCGCCGCCAATCTTCCGCCCTGAACACAGATAAAAACGGCCCGATTTTCAAGCTCGGAAAACAGCATCCGGTCAGTCCCAGTCGCCCACGCCTGCGCGCCTAAGGCTTCGAGCTCGCCAAAAAGCGCCGCTCGTCGCCGGGCATCAAGATGGGCGACAATCTCATCGAGCAACAAAATCGGAGAAAAACCACCAAAGTCCGCCGCAATTAGCCGAGCTTCAGCAAGGATTAAGGCAATGAGAAGGGCTTTTTGCTCCCCGGTTGAACAGTTTTTGGCGGCAATACCGGTCACGCCGTGAACGACAACAAGATCGCTACGGTGAGGGCCAGCAAGAGCGCGGCCAGCCGCTTTGTCCATTGCACGGGCAGAGAGTAATTGCATCCGGTACTCATCTTCGACCTCCACCGCCGGAACCGTATCAAGACGTGCCTCCAAAGTGCCCTCAAGGGTCACCAGTGCCGGCGGAAAAGCAGAAGCATGAGCTCGGTCACCAATCTGATCGGCAAGCCGGGCCACCGCCGCAGCGCGTCCTGCCGCCACCGCAACGCCGGCCTCGGCCATCTGGGTCTCAGTGGCAGATAGCCAGCCTGTATCTCCAGAGCCGCCCGCCAACTGGCTGTTGCGTTCTTTCATGGCATGTTCAAAAGCCTGAACGGTGCGGGAATGGGCCGGGTCGATGCTGGCCACCAGACGGTCAAGAAACCGACGGCGGTCGGTGGCAGGGCCGGAGAACAACCGGTCCTGGGCCGGTGTCAGCCAGGTCAACCGGAGATGGTCAGCAAACGCTCCGGAACTTTTTACTTTGTGGCCATCTATACGGCACTGGCGCGTGGAAGAAATCGGTGCTGCCGGTCCTGTCGTTGGGTCTGAGGCTGCAGCGACAAGGCCAGTGCCCAGCCGGACCGGTCCGGTAGCCCCAACGGCCTCGGCGGCAACCGCCCACCCCCCGGGCCCGCGACTGCGTGCCAGTTCGGTGAATACCGTGCGCCGCAGGCCGCGGCCCGGCCCCAAAAGGGATATGGCTTCGAGCAGATTGGTTTTGCCAGCTCCGTTGGCGCCATAAAGCACCACCGAGCGGTCGCCAAATCGCTGGTCGAGGATTTCGTAGTTGCGAAAATCGGTGAGCGAAACACGGGTGATGGCGGTCCGATGGGCATTTGTCATTCGGGCGCATCCAGCGGCGGAAAAACGAGCTGATCGCCGCCCCGGTTCATCGGCGTTCAGACACGCATCGGCATCAGCACAAAGAGCGCGGTCTCGTCGTTGTGGTCGCGCACCAGTGTCGGCGCCCCGGCGTCGGAAAAGAAAAACCGCCCCGTTTCGCTTTCCAGCTGCGAGGTAATGTCAAGCAGATATCGGGCATTGAAGCCGATCTGGAGTGGTTCGGCGCTGTATTCGATGGCAATTTCCTCCGTGGCGCTGCCGGACTCCGGACTGCTGACCGACAGCGTCAGCCTGTCGCCTTCCAGAGCCAGTTTGACCGCCCGCCCCTTGTCGCTGGAAACCGTGGAAACCCGGTCAACAGCCTGGGCAAAAATCGCTGCGTCAACGACCATTTCACGGTCGTTGCCCAGCGGGATCACCCTTTGGTAGTCAGGAAACGTTCCATCGATCAATTTCGAAGTGACCACAAGATCGCCAAAAGCAAAGCGGATTTTTGCCTGTGAGATGGAGATATCGACCTCGCCATCGTGGCCATCGATGAGTTTCTGCACTTCGCCGACACATTTTCGCGGCACGATAACCCCGGCCATACCGTCGGCGCCATCGGGTAGGGGGATTTCCGCCTGGGCCAGGCGATGGCCATCGGTGGCAACGGCGCGAAGCGTGGCTTGGCCGTCCTGTTCGGATTGATGCAAATAGATACCGTTGAGATAGTACCGGGTTTCCTCATTGGAAATGGCAAACCGGGTCCGTTCAATCAGTCGTTTGAGGTCCGTGGCGCTCAGGGCAAATTCGTGATCGCCTTCGCCTTGAGTCAGAGCCGGATAGTCATCTTTGGGCAGGGCCGGCAGGGTAAATTGTGACTTTCCGGAGCGAATTTCGAGCTGGTCGTTGTCGCCGGCTTTGGAAATTTCGAGCTGGGCACCATCAGGAAGTTTGCGGACGATATCGGCCATCAGATGGGCAGGAGCCGTGGTCGCTCCCGTGGTTATGACGTCAGCTGCGACGCCTTCGACGATTTCCAGATCAAGATCCGTCGCGGTCAATTGCAGGCGGTCGCCGGAAGCATCCAACAACACATTTGCCAAAATCGGTATGGTATTGCGCCGTTCGACAACGCCTTGAATATGGTTGAGCGATTTAAAAATCACATTGCGCTCGATAACAACCTTCATTCCGCCCCCGGAAATTTCAAATACGGGCATCGCACAGCGAGCCACAGGCAGATGTGCCGGCCACTTCCCAGGCCGGCACCCATGGGAAGATTATAGCGGTGAAGGCGCCCCGGCAACACCAATGAAATTGCACCAGGGCCAATTGATCCCCAAAAAATCGGTGGTTGTCAACGATCAGCAGGTGTCGACGAGTTCCAATCAGATCAGTTTAAGCAAGCATACCAGCCATTACTTCAGTCGCTAAGTACATTCCGTAGTACGTCCACTGAATTTCGGACCGCGACATCCTCTCCCACTAATCTTTCAATTTTTCGAACCGCGTGAAGCACAGTTGTGTGATCGCGGCCGCCGAATTTCCGTCCGATTTCCGGCAGGGATCTCGTGGTCAGGGTCTTGGCCAGATACATTCCCACCTGTCGGGGATACACCACGCTTTTATGGCGTCGTTGTGACAAAAGATCAGCGCGGCTGACATTGAAATGGCCGGTTACCGCCCGCAAGACATCTTCAATCATAATCTGACGCACCGGCATTTGGGCAACAATGTCATGGATGACGGCGGAAGCGGCGTCGACGGTAATTGGATTCCGGCCGTGCCTTTCCTGAGCGGCGAGCTGGTTGAGCACGCCTTCAAGATCGCGGCCGGATCCTTGCACCCTCCGGGCGATAAAATTGAGCACCTCGCCCGGGATCGATTTGGCCTGGCCGGTCTCGACCAACTGTTTGGCACGGGCATCCAAAATGCCGCGGCGCATTTCAGGATCCACCGGCCCGATTGGAGCCGCGAGCCCCCCGGACAGGCGCGAACGAATGCGTTCTTCAAGAGTTTCAAGCCGCGATGGAGCCATATCCCCGGCGATAACGATCTGTTTTCCGGCTGCTTCCAGCATATTGAAAATATGACAGAATTCCTGCTGTACCTTGTCGCCGCGAAGGAATTGAACATCATCGATCAGCAGCACGTCGATATTGGTGAAACTCTGCTTGAAGCCATGAACATCGCGCGCCTTGAGCGCCTCTACAAACCCGGCCATGAACCGAACAGCGGATAGCAGCATGGCTTTGCGGCCAGAATTTTGCAGGCGGATTTCCGCCGCCATGGCGTTGAGAATGTGGGTTTTTCCAACCCCGACCTGACCGTGAATATATAGCGGGTTGAACTCAGGGGCGTCACCGGCACGCGCGCAAGTAACACGTTTGGCGGCGGCATGGGCCAGGGCATTTGAACGGCCGATAATGAACGTTTGAAAGGTCAGACGGGAATCCAGCGGCGTACCGCGCTC
>QILX01000071.1 GCA_003232175.1 Hyphomicrobiales bacterium
GACGGCACGCCGACCTACATGCTGGCGGTGGTCGTCGACGACCACGACATGGGGGTCACTCAAGTGATTCGTGGCGATGATCACCTCACCAACGCCGCGCGCCAGACGCTGATTTTCGAGGCATTGGACTGGAAGCCGCCTGCCTGGGCCCATATTCCGCTGATCCACGGACCCGATGGCACCAAGCTCTCCAAACGTCACGGCGCTCTGGGTATCGATGCCTACAGGGCCATGGGCTACCTGCCGCAAACTTTGCGCAATGCCCTTTGCCGCCTCGGCTGGAGTCACGGTGACGAAGAAATTTTCTCAACCGAGCAGATGATCGCCTGGTTCGATCTAGCAGGAATTAACAAGGCGGCGGCCCGGCTTGATTTTGCCAAGCTGGAGAACCTCAATGGTCACTACTTACGCGAAATGAAAGATGAGACGGTGTTGGCGGCCATTTTTGATACCCTGCCCTATCTGCCAGTCCACGAGGCTTGGCCGCTGCCTCTGAACGATACCATGACGATGCGACTAAAACTGGCCCTGCCGGGATTGAAATCACGCGCCAAAACCCTGGTTGATCTCGTAGAGGCCGCCGGTTTCCTTTTTGCAGCCCGCCCGCTACCGCTGGATGATAAAGCCGCAGCAGTGCTGAAACCTGAGTCCGCGGCCGACATTCTTCAAGGTGTGTTGAACAAACTTGAGGCGCTGCCGCAGTGGAATGCTGAAGAGTTGGAAACAGTGATCCGAGGATTTGCCGGAGCCAAGGACCTTAAATTTGGCGCTGTGGCCCAGCCATTGCGGGCGGCATTGACCGGGCGGGGAACATCTCCAGGCATTTTCGATGTGCTGGTCGCGCTGGGCCAGGAAGAATCACTTGGCCGAATTGGCGACCAGGTCCGGTAACCTCACCGGATCACATGGAATTGTGATATCTCGCGGCACAAATTTACACACTGTAACCAGAGGTTAGGTGAAATTTGATGTAACCAACGTCATCGAATATACTGCACTGCAACCGCCATTGTGAAGTGCGTACATTCCCGCCGTTTTGGTTTCAGTGTGGAGCCCGTTTAGCCTGCTTTGGGTCAACATTTCCTTGGTGCGGCTTGCGGCGGCAAACTTGTAAGCCACAAATGTGGTTTCCCCGCCAGGCGATCTTTCGTATCGATCGCCGGCAAACTTTATGCGTCGTCCGAATTTTTCGGCAGCCGGTGCACACTGGTCCCACGGCTTGGCTATTGGCCCGGGGACAAGAGCAAATCCGGTGGCGCATTCTTAACGCGATTGTGCGAATTCCAGCGCGGTCAGGTTTATTTTAGGAGACGGGTTTATGCCGGACAGATTACCTTCAGCTGCGGGTACCGCGGTACTCAGTTTCAATGACAGTCAATTTGAATTTCCGTCCTACCCCGGAACCATCGGCCCCAGTGTAGTCGATATTTCGAAATTCTAGCCTTCACCTATGATCCGGGATTCACATCGACAGCCAGTTGTGCATCAAAGATCACCTATATCGATGGCGACAATGGAATTCTGCTTTATCGCGGCTATCCCATTGAACAGCTGGCCGAAAATTCTGAATTTCTCGAGGTCTGCTATCTACTGCTCAATGGCGAATTACCTGACAATGATCAGAAACGTGAATTTTATACCGCAATCACCTACCACACGATGCTGCACGAGCAGATCAACCGGTTTTTTACCGGTTTTCGCCGCGATGCCCACCCGCGCGCTCTCAGCATTTTATCACGACTCAACCGACATCAACGATCCCACCCAGCGCATGATTGCCAGCCGCCGTATGATTGCCAAAATGCCGACATTGGCGGCCATGGCGTATAAGTATTCCATTGGTCAGCCATTTGTTTACCCGACCAATAATCTGGACTATTCGTCCAATTTCTTGCGCATGTGCTTCGCTGTACCGTGCGAGGACTACAAATCGAACCCGGTTCTGGCACGGGCCATGGACCGCATATTCATTCTTCACGCCGACCACGAGCAAAACGCCTCCACCGCAACCGTTCGACTGGCAGGCTCATCGGGCGCAAATCCGTTCGCTTGCATAGCAGCGGGAATTGCCTGTCTTTGGGGGCCCGCCCATGGCGGCGCCAACGAAGCGGCGCTGAACATGCTGCATGAGATCGGCTCGGTCGATAACATTCCCGAATATGTAAATCGCGCCAAGGACAAAGACGACCCCTTCCGTCTTATGGGCTTCGGCCACAGGGTCTACAAAAATTACGACCCCCGTGCCCGCATCATGCAGACAACCTGCCATGAGGTTCTGGATGAGTTGGGTCTGCGCAACGACCCAATTCTGAGAGTGGCGATGGAGCTGGAAAAAATCGCTCTGGAAGACGAATATTTTGTCAGCCGGCAGCTTTATCCCAATATCGATTTTTATTCTGGCATTACCTTGAGTGCCCTGGGGTTTCCCACCACCATGTTCACGGTCCTTTTTGCCCTGGCGCGAACCGTCGGTTGGATTGCACAGTGGACCGAGATGATGGAAGATCCCCAACAGCGCATTGGCCGGCCGCGCCAGCTTTATATTGGACCGGAGCAGCGCGACTACGTACCTATGGCTAATCGGTAGAAGCAGCCCGCAGATATAACTATAGCGGGACGTCGGGTCTCGCCGCCCTGCCGGCGGCCTCCAGCACAATGTCCGCCGCAGCCGCGCTGGGCGATGTGCCCGGGGCCCGGACTTTGCGTCCGATTTCTGCCAATGCCTCCAGATGTTCGCGGCGCTGAGGTGTGTCATCCAAAAGCGGCCAGACAGCCTCGGCGAGCCGTTCGCCGGTGCAGTCATTTTGAAGCAGTTCGGGCACCACGTTGGTGCCATGAATCAGATTGGCAAGCACAATCGTTTTGACAGATACCAAATGCCTGACGAACCAGACTGAAACGGCCTCCGCCCGATAACCGACAACCATCGGCGTGCCAGCCAATGCCATTTCCAGGGTTGCGGTTCCCGAAGCGACAATTGCGGCATCGCCCGCGGCCATAGCCGCATGGCGCTCGATCTCGTCTGTAATGATCAGAGGTTTGACTGACCAGTTCGCCGCGGCGATATCCACGGCCGATTTAGTGTGCGGCAGCACTGGCATGAGGACGCCCAGATTGGGCGCCTTCGCCGCTAACTGGCTGACCGCATCGCCAAAAGGTGCCATCAGTCGGGAGATTTCGTTCATGCGGCTACCGGGCATGACCACCAGAACCGGTCCGCTCTGGGAGGCTCGGTTCCGAAGGCGTGCAACACTTTGTCTGTCAGCCGGTGGCCGCTCACCGGCGGCGTGGCCAACATAACGGCAACGTGGCCCGCCAAGGTTTGAAAAGACTTCCGGCTCAAACGGCAGGACCGCCATGACGTCATCAACATAGGCCTTCATTGCTTTTGCGCGCCCCGGCCTCCAGGCCCAGACCGTCGGGGCGACATAGTCAACAATTGCGAGTTGGGGCAGATGGCTCCGCACCCGGGACGCCACCCTATGGCTGAATTCTGGGCAATCGATGATGACAAGCACATCGGGCGCCCAGGCTGTAATTGCCTTGGCGGTGTTCCTGATACGGCGATAAAGATCCGGCAAGCGGCGCAAAATTGCCAAGGGCCCCATAACAGCAATTTCCGACATCGAAAAAATGGCCGCTAGGCCGGCTGCCGACATGTCCGCCCCACCAATGCCGAAATATTCAACCTTACCGCCAAGACGCTGAGAGATTTCACGCATCAATGGCCCGCCCAGATGGTCGCCCGACGCCTCCCCGGCGATGATGGCGACACGAAGAGGGTGGCCGTTTGTTTCAGCGCTCATCTGGCCTGGCTCATAGCACTGCCGGACAGCTTACGGGCGGTGACGAACACCCCGGCCTCGTCAGCCAGCCGGCGCACCTCTTCGGGGTCAAGCACAAGTACCCGGTGCGCAGCAATGGCAACGCCAACAAGCCCGGCGTCAACGATGCCCTGAATGGTTTTCGGGCCAATCGCCGGCATATCAACCCGAAGATCCTGGATGGGCTGAGGCGCCTTGACCAGAACGCCAAGAGGTTTGAGCTTGCGCCCTGCATTTGCCACCTGGGCCCGCATCTCGGCGACACGTTCCAGCATCGCATCTGTCCCTTCCGCGGCCTCCGCCGCCAGTACCCGCCCCCGTGCCACAATCACGCCCTGGCCGATATCAAGCGTGCCCAGCCCTATGGCGGCCTCAAAACCCCGGTCAATATCGGGTTCTGTGTTGGCGTCCGGTGATACGGCGCCAAGATCAATCGGAGGCAGAACCAGTTCGGGCGCGACTTCGTGAGCACCAAGAATAGTAAATCCTTCTCTTTCAAACGCGGTTACAATCTTTTGCAACATCGCCGAATCGCCACTTCGAAACAAATCAAGATTCCGCAAAGCCCACCAAATCACTTGTGGCCCAAAATCTTTGAGGTACCCCAGCCCCAGTGGGCGCTGCAGCCCACCAACAAGGACAAGATCACTCACATCGGCGGCGCGCAAATGGCGCAAAACACGTGAGGCCTCAGAATAACGCGCCCAGATATGGGGGAATGTGCTCAGCCCCTTTTCGGCAAACCCTTCAAGCGCGACAACAAACGCCCCCCGTCCGCTGCTGACAGCAGCCTGAGCAACCAGACCCGGAAGACTACCCGAACCTGCGATTATGCCGATTGGCCCGGAGTTTAGTGTGGGACCAGGTGCCTTCATGTGCCCGCCCGCCGCTCAGAACGCCTCGGTTGCGCGGTTCATGTTGCCAGGCTGGGGCAAACAGAAACTACGCCCGGTGCGACCGCGAATAAAATTGACCAGGTCCATGACCAGATAATGCTCGCCGTATTTTTGAGCAATGCGTTCGGCGCGGTCAGAAATTTCGCTCGATTCACCATCGAATATTTCACGATAGGCGGCGCGCAGAGAGTGAATTTCATCGCGGGGGAATCCGCGCCGCTTGAGTCCGACCAGATTTAGGCCGGTCAGATGCGCCCGACGCAATATCCCCTTGGCAAGACCAAATGGAATCACATCATGCTCAATACCGGTCATGCCGGCGATGAAGGCATGTTTTCCGATCCGCACATATTGATGAACGGCGGAAAGGCCGCCGACAATGGCATGATCGCCAACTTCACAATGACCCGCCAGTGTTGCCTGATTGATCATTACGACCCCGTTACCAATCTGACAGTCATGGGCGACATGGGCCGCAACCATGAGAAAACAATTGTCACCGATGCTGGTTATCCCACCACCATGAGGCGTGCCGCGGTGGATGGTGCAGTGCTCGCGGATCAAAGTTCCGCCACCAACAGTCAATTTGGTCGGCGACCCATCATATTTGAAATCTTGAGGCGGACCGCCAATGACTGAAAACGGATAGATGTCGCATCCCGGACCGATCTTGGTAAAACCGGTTATGACCACATTGGTGTGGATTTGGCTCCCGACCCCAATGTCCACATCTGCGCCGATATGAGAAAACGCACCGATGCTGACGTCATCGCCGATTTTTGCACCGTCCTCGACAATCGCCGAGGAATGAATATTCGTTGTCAAATTTCGGTCCGATCGGTGACCATGGCTGTAATAACAGCTTCGGCCACAGTTTCGCCGTTTACCCGAGCCTCTCCCTGATATTTCCAAACATTGAAGCGTTGCCTGATTTTGGTGAGGTGATAGTACAGCTGATCTCCAGGGGTGACGATGCGACGGAATTTGGCCTTGTCTATGGCCATGAAGTAGACCCCTTGCGGTTGTTCGGTGCTTTCACGCGCCGCCATGCACATGGCGCCGGCGGTCTGTGCCATGCCCTCTATCTGCAGGACACCAGGCATAACTGGCGTACCGGGGAAGTGCCCTTGAAAGAACGGTTCGTTAATAGTGACATTTTTTAGCCCGATCCCGAATTCATCACCGTGCATTTCCAAAATCCGGTCGACCAGAAGGAAGGGGTACCGGTGCGGCAACAGTTCCAGCAATCTCATGATGTCGGCTGCCGCCAATGCTTTGGGCGCATCGTCCATGGGGTGTTTCATTACATTGGCCTCAGTTTTTACTTTCTTTTTTAGAGCGCGGTCGATTCTCCGGTCTCACCAGCCAGCCAATCATCGCCCATTCACGTAGATGTTGATGCAAGGGCCGATGCGGCCGGCCGCCAATGATCTCACCAGATTCAACGTTATTGGTAATACCCGTCCCCGCTGCGACCTGCACGCCTGTCCCAACAACCATATGTGGAACCACACCGGACTGCCCACCCATAAATACCTGGTCTTCAAGTGTCACGCTTCCTGATATTCCAGTTTGGGATGCAATCCCGCAATTCTGGCCGATTTTTACCGCATGAGCAATTTGAACCAGATTGTCAATTTTTGTTCCCTCGCCAATTATTGTATCTTCCAGGGCTCCACGGTCAATTGCCGAATTGGCACCGATTTCCACGTCATTTTGAATAACAACCCTGCCAATCTGGGGAACTTTGAACAGCCCGCGTGGTCCCAATGAATACCCAAATCCATCCTGCCCAATCGACGCACCGGCATGGATGAACACCCGGTCGCCCAAAAGGGCATGTACCAAAGTAACATTGGGTCCGATCAAGCAATCTCGCCCAATGCAGACATTGGCGCCGATAACGGCATTGGGGCCAATTTCACTACCCGAACCGATCTGCGCGTCTGGGCCGACCAGCGCCCCTGGCGCCAATATAACGCCCTCTTCAAGTCTGGCACTGGGGTGGATCTGGCCACCATCGAATTCTGCTTGGAGAAGGCCGGAACCTGGGCGTACTGCTTGGGGAAAAAAAGCCCCGACGATCTGTGCAAAGGCCAATTCCGGTAATTCTGAAAGGACAGGAACCACAGACGTGGGCACATGCCGGCGCATGGTTTTTGTTACTATGACCGCGCCAGCATCCGTGGTCTTGAGGGCCGGAAGATAACGGCGATCATGAAAAAAAGTGATGTCCGACACCGTCGCCGCGGAGATGGAGGCCACGCCGGAAAAAGATTTTTCCCGGTCATCTCTATTTTCAATTTCAGCGCCGCATACCTGGGCAACATGGGCCAGCGTGAACGGTCCCTTATTCTCGAAGAATGTCCCTCGAGGCATGGCGGAATTCCTGTATTATTGGCGGGTGATCTGCCCTTTTGCGGCGCTATAGCACGACCCGACCGTCCATGCGAGCCCTGTACGCAAGGTCACGGGCATATTCCTGCTGTAAAACACCTGTCTGTTCAGGCGTTTTTGCCGACTGGTCCCGCAGGAAATGGTCCGCAGCCCCGTCCCGCTTCAGGCCTCCCCTGACACCTGAGCTTCTAAAACTTGAAGCCGCCGGAAAACTGGAAGAATTTTGTCTGGTCGAAATTTTGGCTAAGAATGGGCTCAGCAAAATCCGCGCGCAACGGTCCCAAGGGTGAATCCCAGATGATACTGACCCCGCCGGACGCCCGAATATCGGAGATATCATTAACGGTGGCGCCCCCGGATGCCGGCGTTCCAAATACCGTACCCGCATCAAGAAATGCCGCTCCAGAAATCCCGAATTCTTCAGGAACGCCGTAAAGCGGAAAGCGAACCTCGGCGGCAGTACCGAAAAAGGTCGTTCCGCCCAGAGCATCGCCGGTCACAGCGTCCCTTGGTCCAAGGCCGGATCGTTCAAAACCGCGCACCAGATCGCTGCCTTTGAAAAAGGCGTCCAGAATACGGATCTGCTGGCCGCCCCAAGGTTCAATATGGCCAGCGGTGGCTTTTAGGCTGCCGACAACCTTTGGCACAAATTGATAGTAGGTCTGGGCCGATGCCTGGGACCGCAGGAAGTTCACATCACCACCAAGTCCCGCCAATTCCTGAGTAATGGAAGTTCGAATACCTTCGGTGGGTTTCAGCTGGTTGTCGAGTGTATTGTAGGAAAGAGTATAACCAACTTGTGAAACAAGATTTTCGCCGACCGCCTGCTGAACCGACAAAGACGCCGTTGCCAGATCGACATCGAAAATCTCGTCGCGAACCAACGAATATTTGGTGTCGAGAAAGATATCTTCGCCCAGGGGGAAACCGAAGCGGATACCGGCACCGATCTGAGTGCTTTTGAAGCTCGAAGTATCGGTTGAATCCGATTCATTGCCGAATATATCGACCCCGAAAGTCAGCTTTCTTCCAAGGAAATAAGGTTCGGTGAAACGCAAATCCAACTGTTGCCGGTTACCGCTAAGTTGAGTTTGCAGACGTAAATATTGACCGCGCCCCAATAGATTGCGCTCTGTCAGTTGGATATTGCCCACTACTGATTCGACCGACGAATACCCTAGTCCAAAGGAAATCTCACCGGTCGATTTTTCTACGACATCAACATTGACTACGATCCGATCAGGCTGGCTTCCCTCCTCGGTGGTAATTTTCACCGTGGTAAAATATCCAAGCGCCTGAAGGTCCCGCCGTGCTTTGACAATGAGAGCCCGGTTAAAGGCATCACCCTCGGCAAGTCGAAATGTGCGGCGAATAACAGAATCCAGTGTCCGAATATTGCCGCGCACATTGATGCGTTCGACATAAACCCGCGGTCCGTCATCAATGAGATAGGTTATGCCAATAGTCTTTGTCTCGCTGTCACGCAGTGGGCGTGGGCGGACTTTTACAAATGCAAAACCAAGCTTTGCCGCCTCAATGGTCAGATTTTCAACTGTCTTGTCGATTTCGGTGGCGTTGTAGACATCGCCTTCGTCGGTCTCCATCTGGCCTTCGATAAAGTCCAGCGGCAGTGACGTGAGGCTTGAATCAATATCAATTGCACCAAATCGGTACTGCTCGCCCTCTTCAACGGTAAAGGTGATGAAGAACAAAGATTGCTGACGGTCGAGTTCGGCGACCGCGGAAACGACCCGGAAATCGGCATAACCGTTCTTGAGGTAAAATCGCCGCAAAAGTTCCCGGTCAAAATTCAGTTTGTCTGGATCATAGGTCGCTCCTCGACCAAAGAGCGCATCCCACCAGTTTGATTCATCCGTAACAATGACATCGCGTAAATCTCCGTCCGAATA
>QILX01000191.1 GCA_003232175.1 Hyphomicrobiales bacterium
AGCGGGCGCGAAATTCTGTTTCAAGTCCTGGATCAGGGACCATACGCGGTGCTTCGCGCAATGCGCGAGCCGCGGCAATCTTGATCAGCTCCCCAGCCATTTCAGTAATGCGCTTTTTGGCCTTGGCTTTCCGCGCCTGCCAGCCGGCGCCACCCAGCCGGTCAAGCTGGGCGGAAGTCTCGTCCGATCCGAAGCGGCTGAGAAGTTCGATGTTTTCAACCGGCAGATAGAGCTTGTCGCTGCCCTGGTAGTGGATTTCCAGACAGTCATGGGGGGCGCCGGCGGCATTGACGGATTTAAGACCCTTGAACCGCCCAATGCCATGATCGACATGAACCACCAGATCGCCGGGGCTTAATGCGGTCAGCTCGGTGAGAAAATCCTTGGCCTTGGCCGATCGCCCGCGAGAGCGGATCAGCCGCTCCCCAAGGATATCACCCTCGCTGATGACCGCCAGGCCGTCGGCTTCAAAGCCGGACTCGCTGGCAAAAGTCGCAAATCCAATAGCGCCACCCTGAAGGCCAGCCGCCTCGGCAAGGTTTTGAACCGTCCTTGTTTCGGTCAGGCCGTGGTCCTGAAGCAGAGTTGCCAGCCGGTCGCGCGGGCCATCGCTGGCAGCCGTTATCAAAACCCTTGCGCCCGCGCTGGCGAGTGTCCGGGCATGGGTTACCACCGCCTTCGGCGGCACGTTCATTGGCGAAATTTCGGCCAACACGCCCCTGAAGGTCGACGATCCTGTCAGTGCTTTGCGTTTGGGGAACAGCGAAAGGGTTGAATGAAACCACCGGTCCGGCGAGGTGTTTTTGCCATTCGTCCGGCGTCAGATAAAGCGCCTCCGGCGGCAGCGGTTTATAGGGCGGGGCACCGAAACTGTCTTCGCCAAGGGCGGCCTGACGGTTGGTGAAATGATCTCGGATCTGCTCAAGCCGTTCACCGGCGGCTTCCCGTGCCAGCGGGTCAATGCAGATAAGGCCATCGCCGACCACATCAAAAAGGGTTTCAAGCTTGCCGTGAAAAAGCGGCAGCCAGTGCTCCATGCCGCGATAACGCCGGCCCGCCGAGACAGCCTCGTAAAGCGGGTCGGTACCGGTTACGGCGCCAAAAGCGCTCACATACCCTTGCCGAAAACGGGCAATGATACTTTCATCGATCACCACCTCGCTAACCGGGTGAAGGGCAAGATCGCGAAGCTGTTGGGTGGTGCGCTGGCTTTCAGCATCAAAGCTTCGGATGGTTTCAAGGGTCTTGCCAAAAAAATCCAACCGCACCGGCATGTCAGCGCCGGAAGGATAAATGTCGATAATGCCACCCCTTATGGCGTATTCCCCCGGTTCGATCACCGTTGACGCCCGGGCGTAACCATTGGCCTCAAGAAATGCGACAAGGGCATCGGTGTCGACCATCTGGCCGACTTCGGCCTTCCAGCTTCTGACCCGCATTTCGCGGCGCGAGGGTACGCGCTGAAGCGCTGCGGACACAGTCGTTACAAAAATATGAGGAGCCGCGCCGTCACCTTGGGCCATACTGGCGCTGAGACCAGCTAACCGGCTGAGTGCCGAAATGCGGGCGCTTTCAACCCCCGGATTGGGTCCAACCCGGTCATATGGCAGGCAATCCCAGGCCGGAAGGGCGATGATCTGGATATCGGGAGCAACAAAGGCAAACTGTGCCACAAGGCCGCGCATATGCGCTTCGTCACGGGCGATATGCATTACAAGGTGGTTAGGTCCGGTTCGTGACGCCGCCCGGGCCCGGGCCAGATCGGCAAGCACGATTGCGTCGTAGCCCGCGGGTACGTTTGAAAACGTCAGCGGCTGATCGGTCAGGGCGTGGGTGTTCAGATCAATCATTGTTTGCACGAATGGGGCGCGTATCTAAAATTTCCAGTATTATGATGTGGCGAGTTCTGCCATCGGCGGCGATGCGCGCAAGCGGTTCAGTAGCCCGTTCCGATACTGCTCCGGTACCGCTTCAGCGCCAGTGATCCAGGCATAAAGGTCCTGATCAGGAATTTCCAGCAGTGCTTCAAACTGACCCAATTCAACCTCATTTAAGCCGGATAGTTCGCGCTCGCAAAACGCTGAAAAAATGAGATCCATTTCCTTGATACCGCGATGGCAGGCGCGGTAGAGGAGTTTTTTTCGACGGTTGTCCATGGGGCGGTTCTGCCTGTCTAGTAGGCGTCCCGCCCCCGCGATTGGGATTCGGGCGCCTTGGAGGGTATATGGAAACGTGAATGCCCCTCCCATCGGCAAAGCAATACCGCCGACAGGCCGGTAAAGCCAGAGACATAAATGCGGAAACATCATGCGACCGGCTGAACTCAACGCGCTTTTTGCCACCATCGAGGCCCTGCCCCGCATTGGCCCGCGCAGCGCCAAAACCTATCAAAAACTCCTCGGCCCGGCCGCGGACGGCGGCCTGCCTCGGGTGATAGACCTTCTATGGCACCTACCCCACCGGCTCATCGACCGCCGCGCCCGGCCAAAATTGGCCCAGATCGTCGCAGGCACGCTTGTGACGCTTGAGCTCACTATCGGCGAACACGATGCGCCGAACCGGGGATCGCGCCGGCCATACCGGGTCCATGGCTTTGACGATACCGGCGAAATCACGTTGGTTTTTTTTCATGCTCATGGCAATTACCTGATGCGGCAAATGCCGCCCGACGAAACCCGATTTGTCTCAGGCAAAGTGGAAGATTTTGATGGGGCCATACAGATCGTCCATCCCGACTATGTGTTGACGCCTGAAGAATTCGCCGACATGCCGGGCGTAGAACCGGTCTACCCCCTGACCGCCGGAATTTCGAACCGCATGATGCTTGCTGCCCAGGCCGCTTCATTTGAACGATTGCCGGAAATCCCCGAGTGGCTGGACACCGCAATCCTCGCCGAGCGTCAGTGGCCAGGGTTCACCGATGCTCTAGCCAGCGCCCACCATCCCGAAGACGAGGACGGGCTTTCACCCCTGAGCCCGGCGCGGTCACGGCTCGGATTCGACGAAATATTCGCCAATCAGATTTTACTAGCACTCCTGCGCGATAACCGGCGGCGCTCAAAAGGTCGCGGCCTTACAGGGTCAGGCGATCTGGTCAGCGCAGCGAAAACGGCTCTGCCATTTGAGCTGACCGCTGGTCAGAAATCCGCCCTGGACGAGATTCTCGGAGACATGGCGCGGCCCGAACAGATGGTGCGATTGTTACAGGGTGACGTCGGCAGCGGCAAAACCGCCGTAGCCTTTGTTGCCCTCGCCGCGGCCGTTGACGGCGGCGCCCAGGGCGCGCTGATGGCTCCGACTGAAGTGCTGGCGCGGCAACATTTTTCAACTCTCACCCCGCTTTTCACCGCAATAGGGAGCCGGCTGGCCCTTTTGACCGGACGCGAAAAAGGCGTCACCCGCAAGAAACTCTACGATGACCTAGCGGCAGGCGTCATCGATGTCATCGTCGGCACCCATGCCCTTTATCAGGACGATGTGATCTTCCAGGACCTCGGTCTGGCGGTTGTCGATGAACAACACCGGTTTGGTGTTCACCAGCGGCTGGCTCTGCAGGCCAAATCAAACCATGGCGCCGCCGATCTGCTGGCGATGACCGCAACACCGATCCCGCGCACCCTGCTTCTGACCCACTACGGCAATATGGACGTAACTAAAGTGACCGATATGCCGCCGGGCCGTGGCCGGACCGACACGGTGGCGGTGCCTCTTGAGCGGTCCGGCGAGGTCGTTGCCCGTCTGAAATCGGCCATTGTAGATGGCGCCCGCGCCTACTGGATCTGCCCACAGATCGAGGGGGATGGCGCCGAAGGTCAAAAGGCGGCAACCGCGCGCCATGCTGCCCTCGTACATGCCCTGGGGCCGCGCGTTGCCCTGGCCCATGGCCGGCAGAAGCCTGCGGAAAAAGATGCGGCAATGGCGGCATTCAAGGCCGGCGATGTCGATGTTCTGGTGGCGACCACGGTGGTCGAAGTCGGTGTCGATGTGCCCGAAGCGACGATTATTGTCATCGAAAATGCCGAGCGGTTCGGCCTGGCGCAATTGCACCAGCTGCGCGGGCGAGTGGGTCGGGGCAAATCCGATGCAACCTGTCTTTTGCTTTACGAGCGGCCCCTTGGCGAGATTGCCTCGGCCCGGCTGGATATCCTGCGTCAGAGCCATGATGGGTTTGCCGCCTGCGTGGCGGTGGTGAAATCCTCGGGACAAGGCAAAGCGGCCTGCCGGCTTTCCGCCTGGCCGATCCCGTGGCCCATGCGCCGCTGATTGAGCCGGCAAGAATTATGGCAGAATCCTTGCTCGAAAAAGACCCAAAACTGAAAAGTTCCGCCGGCAGGGCCGCCCGGAGGCTGCTTTATCTGATGGAACGCGATGAAGCGATCAAGCTGGCTGGATCAGGTTGAATTGCAACGTCGATATTATCGGCGATTACGGCTAGGCTACTTTGGTCTTTTTACTGGGCTGGTTTTGTGGCTTGTTGATTTTTTTTGCCGCCTCTTCTTCAGCCAACCGGGCCTTTTCGGGTGTAACCAACCCGGCAGATATGACCAGCTTGGCACCTTCCTCAACCGACATATTTAAAACCTTGAGATCGGATTTGGGAACAAAGAGCAAAAACCCGGAGGTCGGATTTGGTGTCGTCGGCAGAAATACGCTGACCATCGGTTTCCCCTCATTGGCAATTTCAATGATTTCGCCTTTGGTATCGGTGGAAACAAAAGCAATGGCAAAAAGTCCACGGCGCGGATATTCGATCAAAGCCACATCACGAAACGTCGAATTCGATTGCGAGGCAACGGTTTCGAAAATCTGTTTCAGGGCCCGGTAGAGATTGCGTACCAGGGGCATCCGGTTGAGCAATTGCTCACCATATCCAACTACGGTGCGCCCAAAAAGATTTGCCGCCAGAGCACCAAGCAGAGTTAACAGGAACAGCGCAATCAAGAGCCCTAACCCAGGTACGGAGAACGGCAGATAAGCGTCCGGATTGTATCTGGCCGGAATCAGGGGTTTGAACCAGTTGTCAACAAAGCCAATGAACCACCAGGTTACATAAATGGTGATTGAAATCGGCGCGGCGATGACAAGTCCGGTGAAAAAGTAGGATCTCAACCTGGCAATGAAGCGCAGCCGCCGCCTGCGTGGTGGCGGCGCATTGTCGATGAGGTTACGAAAAGTCTTTCCCGGGAGGGACTTAGGAGACGGTTTTGCACCCCGCCGATTTGGTTTTTTCATATGCGCCTTACCCTACCATTGGGCGATCGGCACAGTTTTGCCGCGGCGAAATTCTCATTTGCACAGGCAGAACAACGTCGCAAAGCACGATTAGCGTGTTGCAAAACAATCCTGTCCCTTACTTTTCAACTGAGCGCAGATTGAACTGACCTGAGCTTTGGTCCGGTACGGCCCAACCCGAACTCTGTAATAAGTCCCTTTTCCGGCGATGTCAGCGCGAACAATATACGGTTTTGCGCCGCTCAGAATACCGCCATGGCTGGCGCTGACGGCACGGGCTGCGGCTTCAGCATCACTGCGACGTTGCCGGGCGGCAAGCTGCAACACATATCCGCCACCAGCGGGTGCGGCCTGCCGGCGTGTCGCCGGTTTTTGAGGCGCCCGATAATTTGTATGGGCCCGATGGCGGACAGGAGCGGAGGCCACCTGACGAGGCCGGGCCGGTGGCGCAACCTGGTTCCGATTGCTGCCGATAACACCACCAACCCAATCCACGGCGGACTGCACCGCAGACCCAGCCGTGTTGCTTGCCGTCCGCACCCTTGACCCAATTGTGGGTTGGTTCTGCGGCGTTCTGGCCGTTGCCGGCTGGATTTGACGGCGTTCGGCCTGAGGTGCGCGTGTGTTGGCGACAACAGGTCGGCGGGTCACCGGCGCAGGAGTTCGTGCCGCAACGCGGGCTGTCGATCGCGACGTGGCCCGAGGAACTGCCCTTGGGCGCGGCGCGGTAATCGGCGAATTGATCTGGCCACGCTCAACCCGTGTTGTCTGGTTCCAGTCCAGTTGCGCTGGTTCAACAGCAACGGTCGGGGCATTGACACGGCGCGACGCAGGTTGAAGGCCGCGCGCTGGCCTCTGCAAACTGGCAATTCGCGTAGGCGCCTCGGCATTTCCGCCCGGTTCCACGGCATCGTTGGCCAATATGCGATCGGTAAGGCGTGGCTGATTTACAAAAGTGGGCAGCGATGTGTCGCGCTGGGTTCTGGGCCCGGACGGCGTGGCTCTGGTGCTACCGGACGCTGGTGGTCCGTCGGACGGACCGACGAGACGACGGGGCCCATCGTTGGAGGCGGTTGCGGTCCGATTTGAGCGGTTCTGTGACCGGCCGGAAAAGACGCGCTCGAAAAACCCCGGTTCCTCGTCCTGCGGGTTCAGATCCCGCTGGTTTAGCCGCGTTGCGCCGGACTCGGCAGTCGCCTGGGTTCCGGGTTTGCGTTTTGGAGCGGTTTCGCTGGCGCCGCTGGGGAGAATATCCGTCAGGGCACCTGGTCGATTGACATTGTCGGCGTCCGCCGCAGATGGGGTTGCCGGGGTCAACCGTCTGCGGTTGCCTGTCTCCTGGCTACTAGACGCCAGTCGCCTGGGACCGGAGGCGGTATCTGTTTCACCGGCGTCGCCACCGCCAAATAAATTGCTGAACACACCATCGGACGATGTGTTTTCACCAATGGTACGGCGGCGCACCGGGTCGTCTCCGCGAATTCTGGTCCGCGCTACTTTGCCGGTCCCCCGTCGCGCCACGACTCGTTCCGCCGGGGGCTGGCCACCGTTGCCGCCAAACAGATTGCTGAAAAACCCGCCCTCTTCACCAACCGCCTCAGCTTGAGGCACCGCCGGCGCGCCGCGCGCCGCAACCGCGGTGCCGCCAACCTGCCGGCTGATGCCGGGCTGAGCCGCTTCGGCCTTTTTGAAATCATCCGCCGCCGCCTTGGACTGACCGAGTTTCTGACGCGATGTACCGCGAAGCGCCAGTGCGCGGGCGGTATCAGCGCCGGAAAGTGCTTCCAGCCATAATGCATTGGTAAAATCGGCAACGGCGCGCGCTTGAGAATTTTTTCCCTGTAGCGCCTGTCCCCGCATCACAAACGCCCGGGCCATTTCCGGTTTTCCCAAAGATCCCGACTTTATGGCTTTGGAAAGCTGATCAATGGCCGCGTCATACTCCCCTGCACTCAGCGATTTTTCGCCATTTGCCATGAGTTTGGTGCCGCTGCCTTGCGCCAACGCGACCGGCGCCGCAAGACTGCTGATCATCATCAGGGTCAAAAATCCAATAATTGCCGCAACGGCGGAAAACCGGATCCTCGTTGGCTGGATAACCGGTAACACGTTCTGCAATTGGCCATTTGCGCGTGTGATCATTGCTTCAACTTCCGTTTCGTAAGTTCGCAGAATGGATCAGAAATCTCTCTCACCATTCAGATATTTCACTCTTTTCCGCCAATGGTCTACTCCACTGTAACAGATTTTGCCAGATTGCGCGGCTGATCGACATCAGTGCCCATGAAGACCGCGGTATGATACGCTAAAAGCTGCACGGATACAGCCGCAACAATCGGCATGACAAATGGGTCCGCGTCGGGCAATTCAATGCTGCTTTCGATTCGACCCTGCCATTCGGCGATGCGGTCGTTCTGGGATATCAGGATAACCCTGCCGCCACGAGCCGCGACTTCAGCCATGTTGGACACTGTTTTTTCGTAAAGATCGTCATCGGGTGCCAGAAATATAACCGGCACGGTCTGATCAATCAGGGCTATGGGGCCGTGTTTGAGTTCACCGGCGGCATAACCTTCGGCATGCAGATACGAAAGTTCCTTGAGCTTGAGCGCCCCTTCCAGAGCCAGGGGAAAACTGGTGCCGCGACCCAGAAAGAGGATATCGCGAACTTTTGTCAGGCCTTGCGCGATGGTTTTGATTTTTTCTTCCTGACGGAAGGCATCCAGCATGTGGCGTGGGACTTCAGCCAGAGACCGGACCAGGCGGCGTTCCTCCGCCTCATCAATTGTGCCTCTGGCCTTTGCCGCGAATATCACCAGCGCTGCAAGAGCGGCGAGCTGGCAGGTGAAGGCCTTGGTCGAGGCGACGCCGATTTCCGGGCCAGCATAGATTGGCAAAACAATATCGGCGCCTCTGGCAATAGAGGATTCGGTGACATTGACCAGCGCGCCGATGGTCTGCCCGGCACCTTTGCAGTAATTCAACGCCGCCAGGGTATCAGCGGTCTCGCCGGATTGAGAAATAAACAGCGCGAACCCCTGAGCCGCCAGCGGCACCTCGCGATACCGAAATTCCGAAGCGATATCGATATCGACCGGCAGACGCGCAACTTTTTCAAACCAGTATTTGGCAACCAGCCCGGCAATATAGGCCGTGCCGCAGGCGCAAATCGTCAGCCGCTCCAGGGTGGCAAAATCCACCGGCATTTCCGGCATTGCGATTCGGTCGTTGGCGAGGTCAGAATAATGCGCCAGGGTATGGCCGATGACTTCGGGCTGTTCGAAAATCTCCTTGATCATGAAATGGTGATAATTGCCTTTGTCGACCCTGAAGGCCGACGCGACGGATTGTTGAGCCGGGCGTTGAACTGGCTTGCCACCGGCATCGTAGATTTCGGCACCCTGACGGGTCAGCACCGCCAAGTCGCCATCTTCAAGATAGGTGATTGACGATGTCAGCGGGGCCAGGGCAATGGCGTCTGAACCCAGATACATCTCACCATCGCCATGGCCGACCGCCAGGGGGGGGCCGTGGCGGGCACCAATAAGAAGATCATCGTGGCCGGTGAACAAAATGGCGAGGGCGAAGGCGCCTCTGAGGCGCTTTAAAGTTGCCGCGACAGCAGCTTGCGGGGTTTTTCCGGCATCCAGTTCAAGGGTGATGAGGTGGGCGATAATTTCGGTATCGGTCTCAGATTGAAGGACAATGCCAGCCCCGGTGACCTCATCTCCCAATTCGCGATAATTTTCGATAATGCCATTGTGGACCACGGCCACGCGGGGTGTGACATGGGGGTGGGCATTTCCCTTCGTCGGTGCGCCATGGGTGGCCCATCTTGTATGACCGATCCCGGAGCGGCCCGAAAGTGGCGCCTCGGCAAGGCTGTTTCGCAAATTCCGCAACTTGCCTTCGGCCCGGCGGCGGTCGATCTTGCCACCATCCAGTGTTGCAATCCCGGCCGAATCGTAACCCCGGTACTCAAGCAGTGCCAGTGCATCGACAATATGCGGCGCAACCTCCGCCGTGCCCAGAATTCCGACAATACCGCACATAAATCTGTCCCTTCGCGCCCCGGTTTCAGCCGGCGGCTATTTGACTTTCAACTTTTCGGACCGGGCCCGGAACCTTGATACCCACCCCGGTTTGACCTCCTGGCGGGCCCGGGCAAGAACCAGGGCATCATCCTGGACATCGGCGGTGACAACGCTTCCCGACGCGACAAAGCTGCCCTTGCCAACCCGCACCGGCGCCACAAGCGCTGAGTTTGAGCCGATAAAGGCCCCCTCGCCCACCACCGTTCGCCATTTGTTGATGCCATCGTAGTTGCAAGTGATCGTACCGGCGCCGATATTGGCACGAGCACCGATATCGGCGTCGCCAATATAACTCAAATGGCTGACTTTGGCGCCCGGGCCGATGTCGGCATTTTTGACTTCAACAAAATTACCTACCTTGGCGCCCTCGCCGATTTTGGCACCCGGCCGCAGTCGGGCGTAGGGTCCTACAACGGCGCCGGCGTCGATCCGGGCGTTTTCCAGATGGCTGAATGCCCGGATATGAACCCCATCGCCAATGGTGACGCCGGGGCCAAAAAAGATACCCGGCTCAAGCACCACATCAACGCCCAACACAGTATCGTAGGCAAAAAAGACCGAATTTGGGTCAGCCATCGTTACCCCTTGCTCCATGGCGCGGGCGCGCAGGCGGCATTGCATCATCGCCTCGGCCTCGGCAAGCTCGGCACAGGAATTCACGCCCATGACATCGTCGGGAACGCATTCAACCGCGGCGATCCGCAGTCCAGCCTTTTTGGCGATTTGGACAATACCGGTCAGATAAAATTCGCCCTGGACGTTGTCGGTAGTCAGTTGGTCCAGGAGATCAAGTTGCCGCGCGGTGGAAAACGCTATCATGCCGGAAAAACAAAAGCCGATTTCCCGTTGTGCTTCGTTTGCGTCTTTGTGTTCGACAATTTCTAGGAGCTGCCCGTCATCATCGCAAATCATTCGCCCCAGACCGGCCGGGTCAGGCGGACGATACCCAAGAACGGCGATATCAGCGCTATCGAGCCCGGAGGCCATGGCGTCGAGGGTTTGCGCCCGCAGCAGCGGCGAATCACCATAAAGGACAAACACTGCCCCCTCATGGCCATCCAGCGCCTGACGGGCCGTCATCACCGCGTGGCCGGTGCCACGCCGCTCGGTCTGGATTACGGCGCGGGTTTCCCCCGGAATATTGTGGGCCGCATTCAGAACCTCGTCCATATCCGGTCCGATGACCAGTATGCGGGTACCAAGCCCGGAATTTTGAGCGGCGGCCAACACATGGGCAATCATTGGACGATGGGCAACCTTGTGCAAGACTTTTGGTTGGCTCGATTTCATCCGTGTGCCGCTACCCGCCGCAAGGACAATGGCGATGCGATCGCTGTGGGTCATGGGTGTTTAACTCGTGACTGGACTGAGGAACTGAGCTGTGGAAGTCGGGCCGAAATATGGCCAAAATTTGACAACAACCCGGCATCCCGACCAATTTAAGGTAAAGCGGCTGGGTTAAGACTGTTTTACACCCAATCTGCGGGAGTCAATTCGCACCCTGCAGCCAACTGTAGACGGTCTATTGGCTGCGCTCGGGAGTTCTGGCACTACCGTCATCGGTAGAGCGGACCAGATAGCGGTCCACCAGCCGGCGGATTTCTGCATCGTCGCGACTGGCGGCGGCCCGGCCAAGTGATTCAATATATCGCAGGATCAACGCCCGGTCTGAAATATTTGGGCGGGCTATCATCAGATCACGGTGGTCGGTCGGCACAGCTTCCTCATCGGTATCAAAGAGGTCTTCAGTTAACCGTTCTCCGGGCCGCAATCCTACAACCTCAAGCTTGATATCGCGATCCGGCACCATGCCCGAAAGCCGGATAAGATTACGCGCCAAATCGACAATGCGCACAGGCTCGCCCATATCGAGCACCACGATAGATCCCGGCTCGACGCCGATTTTGTCCATCACCGAAGCCTGAATAACCAATTGCGACGCTTCACGAATGGTCATGAAATAGCGCGTCGCCGCTTCGTCGGTAATGGTGATGGGACCGCCATTGGCGATCTGTTGCTGAAACAGCGGCACCACGGACCCGCGCGAGCCCAGCACATTACCAAACCTTACGGTCATCACCCTGGTTCCACCGGACTGACGGCTCTCCATGTCGAGCGCCTGGCAGTAGCTTTCGGCAATGCGCTTGGTGGC